>CAMQSH010000062.1 GCA_947036575.1 uncultured Brevinema sp.
CTGTTGATATTAACTGGGATGATGTGAAAAGTATTATTGTGCCTGTTCCAGATCCTGAAACTCCAGAGGAACAATTCAAAACAGCAATACAAACAATGACTAGTTTTTATGGTCAAACTATCTCCGTTGATATTAATGGTAAATTCTCAGCTAAAGGTACAAACTACACCTATATGAGTGTTAAAAATGCTACTCAGGCAGTATATTCTGTTGGTGTTAATCAATTTGTTGGTATTGCTATTGTTAATAGTACTATTAAAATGTACCAAGACAGTAAGGTAACACCCTGGTCTTGGGCATCTTACGTAAAATTTGATAGTAAACATGAATTTTATGGTTTTACTGATTGGACGGAATACTCTCCTTTAACAGGTATAAAATATGATTTTGAAGTATTAGACATGAAAATCATTAATAATATACCTTATGTGATGTATATTACAAGAAGTTCCAGTTTTGACTATGATGTTTTATCTTTAAGAAAACCCTTAAAAGAGTGGACTGAGATTGCCAATGAATTAGATTTTCCAATCCAAAACAATTTAGAAGTATCTAAATTTATTACCGACAATAATGACATGTATTTATCTACATCTGCTGGCGATACTCTTTACAAAAAAAATGGAAATAAATGGAATAAAATCACAGAAATTAAAACAGCTGAATCAGTGGATGTTTATAATCAAACTTCTTATATGGTTTATAGAAATGAAAAAAATAATATTATAACCTTATACCTATGTAAAAATACAGGTACTGATACTTGGAGTAAGATGGGTGAATTTGTAGTAAGCACCTCATCTACTATAGACGTTTATTTTTTTGATATACACATACAAGACGAAAAAAATATCTATATTAATTATAGGGAACAAGAAGGAAAGTACGGGACTCATAAAATAAGAAAATGGGATGGCAATAATTTTCTCCCACCTCTAGAAGTAGGTTCTGGCAGAGATCTTTTTGAGAAAGAAACCGATTATACAATATATAATAATAAATTATATGTAATATTTAGTAATGATAGAGATTTGATACTTATAAAAAGTACTACAGGTTCATCTTGGTTAGAGGAAATAAAAATAGAGATGGATCAAATACATTCTACTATTCGCTACCCAAAATTAAGAATATATAATGATATAATGTATATTGGTACTATTCAATCTGCAACTGCATATATTTATAAATATGAGAATAGTACTTTGAATACTATTAAAACTCTCCCAGAGTGGGGATACTTTGATATGGAAATATCAGATGACAATCGTTTGTTTTTTATACATAACCAGCAAAAAAATGGTATTATGACTATACACTCTACTCAGCTTTAATATTAATATCATCAATAAAAATTAAATCTAAAAAAAAGCACCTAGCGTAGCATGGTGCTTTTTTGTGTGTCTTTGACACTTTTTGTTTTATAAAGTTTTATAAATTAAGAATGTGAAGGGGTGACTATCCCTTCTCAGATCCTAGTTTCCAAAAAGCGATGTCTAATAATTTCATAATAGGATAATCTGCTTTGTAGGTAGTGGTATAAACTTCCTCGGTGATATTTGTTTCAAAGAATGCTAACAAATCGGTGACACATTTTTCTATAGTGGTACTGGACAAATTATGAGCGATCTCTGAAATTTCTAAGCCTTTTTTGAGATAATTATCATAGGCAGGAAGACAGCATATTGTACCCAAAAGTACTTCTGTAATCAAAATTGAAGACGCTTTTCTGTCTTTGGCATCGACGGTTAAGTCCATGATAATTTCTCCAAATTTTAGCATATTAATATTATTATTTATTTTTAGAGCTTCCTTCACCGATTTTCCAAAAATACATATCTAATAATTTCATAATAGGATAGTCTTTTTCATAGATAGTTTGATAAACTTCAGCAGGCATATGGACTTTGAAAAACTCCAACAAATCAGCGACACATTCTTCTACATTATCACTGGTTAAATTACTATGATCTATTTCTGAAATTTCTAATCCTTCTTTGAGGTAGGTGTCGTAGGCAGGTATACAGCCCACAGTCCCTAAAAGAATTTTGGTGATTAAAGTAGTAGACGCTTCTTTATCTTTTGCTTCTTCGGGCAAATCTTTTATGTCTTTCCAAGTTTTTTCTAAGAAATCATTATATTTGACAGCAATCTCGTTATATAATTTTTTGATATCCTTGGCGTGTGCTTTTAGATATTCGAGATCATGACTGTTTTTGCGTAATTCTTGAGCTTCTGGGCTGAATAAAATCTTGATGATGGGTCTGTGTATGGTGTAGTTATAGTGAAGATTAAACGTAGATCCTCTATACATTCCCCAACTGGCTAGGAACATCCCCAAATGTAAAGCTAAAAAATCCTTGTCTTTTTTGGTAGCTGGAGTGGTGTTTTTTTCGTAAAATTCTCCGAATGCCTCATAACAAACATTCCAAGAATAAAAACGATGGTACTGATGGGTATCATGTTCTAGATTTTCTAAGGCTAGATATTCTTTGATGATCTCTTCAAATCTTTGTATTTTTTTCATAAGGGGGTACCTGCACTTTTTATTAATCGAGTTGATAAGATTATTATAGTATATATATTTATATATTACAATCAAAAAACACCCCTTTAATTAGAGGTGTTTTTTGAATAGGGAAATAATATAATATATAGGAGATCATATTATTTTAAGGGGTAGTTTCACCTCTAAATTTTCTTAGAGGTTATAATAGTATAAGTCCATAATAATATAAAAGGATTCGAAAGAATTAATATTTTATATATTAAAATATTAATTCTTTGTATAAATGATAATTAAACTGATTATATAATAATACAAATAAAGTATTGCATAATTAAGAAAGTAATATATAATATATGTCTTGATGGATACCAAAAAAATGGGGGGTATACACATGAATGTTGGGGGAACATATATGAACTTTGAAAGTTTTATGAATACAAAAGTTATACCGGCTATGCATAAGGTATCAACACAACGCCATCTTATTGCTATTAGGGATGGGATAGTTATCAATATTATACCAAGTATGATTGGTTCAATCTTTTTATTGATTGTTGCTATACCAATTCCAGGATGGACAGATTTTTTAAATACTACAGGATTGACAAGTATTCTTTTATTGCCTGTATCGGCAACTTTAGATCTTATTGGATTGATAGCTGTTGTTACCATCTCTTATAGATTAGCAGAATCTTATAAAATAGATCCTCTTTTTGCTACTGTTATAGCTTTATTATGTTTTTTTCAGGTAACGCCTTATAATTATTATTCTGAGGAATTATCAAAATCAATTTCAAATGTTTTACCTACGGTCTGGTTTGGTTCTAGAGGATTATTTACTGCTATTTTAGTAGCTATTGGTTCTACAGAAATATACCGTCGTTTGATTGTTTCTAAATTTACTATAAAACTTCCTGAATCTGTACCCCCAGCAGTGTTAAGTTCTTTCATGGCTATTATCCCTGGTGCTGGAACTTTAATAGTTTTTTGGCTTATAAGAGTGGTAATAGATTTTTCTTCTTATGAAAGTATACATACCTTAATAGGACAATTAATAGCAGCTCCGTTGACTCATATAGGTGGATCTATTTGGGGTGCTATTATCATGGTATTATTAATTCAATTGTTTTGGTTTTTTGGAATCCATGGAGCATCTATAGTACTATCTGTCATGGAACCTCTGCTCTTTATCTTGCAAGATCAAAATAGATTAGCCTTTCAAGCTGGTGAGCCTTTACCGAATATTCTTACACGTTGGTGGGCAGATGTATACGTATTTTTAGGTGGTTCTGGAGCAACATTAGCTATTGTTATTCCTTTACTATTTTATGCAAAAAGTCAGCATCTTAAAAAAGTAAGTCGTTTGGCTACGGTTCCTACAGTGTTTAGTATTAACGAACCATTTACTTTTGGATTACCTGTTGTATTTAATCCTATGGTTTTTATTCCTTGGATTTGTGTTCCTATTGTTAATACAGTTATTGCATATACAGCAACTTTAACAGGATTTTTACCTAGACATAATGGTATAACAATACCATGGACTACTCCAATTATTGTTAGTGGTTTTTTACTTGGAGGATGGCAAGGGATCGTTATACAAATAGTCAATTTTTGTGTTTCTGCAAGTATATGGTATTTCTTTATGAGACGAATTGATAGAATGGAATATAAAAAAGAATTGTTAGAATTATCTGATGATGTATCTAAAAAATAAAATAGGAGTTTTTTAATGAAAAGAATTTTTGAATTATCTGTAGGCGATGTCCTAAATATGAAACCAAGTGATCTGTTAAAAACAATTAAACATTCTGAAGGACGAACAATTTTAGCAGAGTGTGTTGTTTCAGGACCTAGTCCCTTACCTCAAGTAACAGGAGCTGAGCTATTAGCAGTTAATGGTGCTGATTTAATTGATTTAAATATATTTGATGTACAAAATCCTAGAGTTAATGATTTGGAGATAGATAGTTCTGAATTAGTTCATTTTCTTAAAAAAAATACAGGATGCTTTTTTGGTTGTAACTTAGAACCAGCTGTAAATTTAGATCAAATGACTCCAGGGCGACTTGCTACGAAAGAAAATGCTCAAAGAGCTGTACAATTAGGATTAGATTTCTTATTAATTACGGGTAATCCAGGAACAGGAGTTTCTATGGACGGTATCATCAAAGCTGTTCAAGAAATTAAAGATACTGTAGGAGATGATATTATTATCATTGCAGGTAAAATGCATGATGCAGGTTCTTACGACTATGTAACAGAAAAACAAGTTAAAGAATTAAAAAAAGGTGGTTGTGATATCTTTATGACGGCAGCTCCTGGAACAACACCTTTTCAAACAGTAGAAAAAGTGAGGGATCTTTTTTTAATGGCAAAAGACGAAGGGATGTTGACTAAAGCTGCTATCGGTACAACACAAGAAAGCTCTCCTATTGATATAATTAAAAATATTTCAATTATGGCAAAAATGGCAGGAGCAGATATTATTCATTTAGGAGATGCTGGATTTGGGGGTATTGCGCCTCTCGAAAATTTATGGAATATGTCTTTAGCGATTAGAGGTGCTACACATAGCTATCGTAAAATTGCTAATAGAAGACTATAATCTTTTTAGTCAGATATATAACATTATAAAAAATCTAAAAAAAGCCCTCTATTAAAAGAGAGCTTTTTTTGATTTGTATGTAAAGAGAAACGAGAATGACTACTTCTCAGATCCGAGTTTCCAAAAAGCGATGTCTAATAATTTCATAATAGGATAATCTATTGTAGATAGTCTATTTTTTTGGCTTTGTGTTAAATAAAGTAGACTTGATAAAAGCATAATAAAATATGATATTATACCCTATGCTTTTTACTATTGTTATGATAGTTCCCTCATCTCTCCACATGTTTTTGAGAACTAAGACATAAGAAATTACTGTAAAAGTAAGTATTGCCACCCCATCAATGATAAACCAAGTCATACGACTTCCACCTTCACTCATTTGTGTGGGAGTGTTATTTTGGGGGAAAGTTTGATATTCGTCACTATTGGAGTTATCGTCAAAGACATCATCATCATAAATATCTTCTTCTTGAATATCACCCAAATATCTTGTTGTAGGCTTTTGACTTTTTTTATAAATAACAATTGCAAACACCAGTGCAAAAAGTACCCCTAATGATATTACCGTGTATAAATCTTGAGTTTGAATATAGGCTAAAATAGTTTCTATTATATTTTCCATGATACTTCCTTAATTAGTTCAGATGAGATCTTAACTTAATTCCTTTAATTCTTCTCTAATAAATTGTACGAGTTCTCTGATGTATTCTTTTGTAAATTTCAATTCTATCCCTGCTGTTTTATAAATATCAGCTAAAGGAACTTGATGTCCAACATTAAGGAATTTTTTGTAATTCTCTACAGCTAGTTGTGGATTCTTTTTGTATTCTCTATAAACCGCTAAAGCCCCTAATTGAGCGATACCATATTCTATATAATAAAAAGGAATTTCAAATATATGTAATTGGAACAACCATTGAATTGCTCTTTCTTTTTCTAATCCTGACCAATCTAATCCTGCTTTATTAGAAAATCGATCCATGATATCCATAAACGCTTTTTCTCTTAATTCTGCAGTTCCACTATCTGTATAGATTTTTTGTTGGAAACTATCAACAGTCATACACCAAGGAAAGAATTTTAAAGCCCCTTCAATTTGATCATATTTTGCTTTACGTAAATCTTCTACATCTGTATAACATTCATTCCAATGATCCATAGAAATCATTTCCATACTCATAGAAGCTAATTCCGCAGCCTCCATAGGAAGGTCTAATAAACTTGTATATTTGTGATCTGCTTGAGTAAATTCATGCATAGCATGTCCAATTTCATGAACTAAAGTAGTCAAATCACTATGTAAGCCAACAGCATTCATAAAGATAAAAGAAGCACCGTATTTGTATAGAGGGTAAGAATATCCACCTGGAGCTTTATTTTTACGATTGAATAAATCTAATAATTTTGTATCATTCATCGCTGAAAAATTCTCACCAAATGAAGGGTCTGTTTTTTGCATCATGGTGATATGTTTAGGGATTAAATCCTCTGCGTTTTTAACAGGTTTTAACAACTTGCCATCTAAAGAGACACCCATATCCCAAGCTTTTAGGCTATCTACTTTTAGAGTATCTTTTCTTTTTTGATTGAGTTCAGCAATTAAAGGCATGATTTCTGATTCTACAGCATCATGAAAATCATGCACATCTTTTACAGTATAAGAAAATCGTCCCTTAGCTTGATGCATATAATCTCTATAATTATCAAAACCTGCATTTTTTGCGATTTCTTGTCTTAGATCATAAAGCTTATCAAACAAAGTGTTAAGCTCATCTTTGTGGGTGAGCATTTTTTCAGAACGTACACGCCAAGCACTTTCTCTGACAGATCTGTCTTTATCTTTGAGGAATACTGCCATTTCTGGGAGTGTTTTTTCTTCGCCATTAAATTCTACTGTCATACTTCCTGTGATAGCTCTATATTCTACACCAAGCTCGCTTTCTTTAATTCCTAAAACGACATTCTCTTCTCTAAAAAGATCTCTATCATTTTTAAGAATTTTTTCTAATAAAGTCCCAGTTTTGCCATGCTCAGCTATCCAATCATTTAAAGCTGGTGAGTTTAAGATAATATTTTTAAAAGCAAAATCTTTAGGAGCAAAATAAGCAGAGATATTTTGTTGAAAAGCAGTATAGTCTTCAACGATTTTTTTGTCGGCTGTGTCACAAGTCATTTTAATATAAATCTCACCACCTGTATCACGGAGTTTATGGTTGAGCTCTTCTATTTTATTAAGAAATTCTTCTAACTCTGCTACTGTTGTTGGAGTTTCTTTTTCTAATTTTTCTACCCAAATCTTGAGTAAGCTTAAATCGTGAGGATTAATATCCTCTTGAAAGTAATTGTTTTTACGTATTTGTAATATTTTAGACATTGGAAACCCCTTTATTGGTATTATATCAATTATAGATCCCATCTCTATTTTTGTCAATTTAGAGGGATATTCGTCCTGTTTTCTCTCTTTTAATATTGTTCTGTTTTAAATAGCAAAATGTTAAAAACTCTCCCATTGACAAGATAGCAATCATATTATATAATTCCTATACAGAGCGTTTATCTACGAGTCAATTCGACAGTGCAAAACAGAAGATCTAGTAGCACAATATAAACAATTAGAACAATTAAAATCTAAGGTCGTATTAGGAGGTATTCAATGATTTCTGAAAGAGATATAGAAAACTCATTTACACATTTTTATAAAGATGAACAACAAAAACACATAATCAAAGTCAGTGAATATAATGGAGAAGAAGAATTAGTTATTTCCTGCACACAACTTAATGACTATACACAAAAAGAAAAAAAACAAATACTCAATGAATGGATAGAGTTTTTATCTACTAATAGAGAAGCGTTTACAAAACTTGATTTTCCAAGCAGAGTACCACAAGAATTATTTAATGCTTTATGTATGCAAAAGCGACTTCGTCATTTAGAGATTAAATGGGGACAATACCCCGATATTTCTACTATTGAAAATTTATCTGAACTACGTTTGCTAAGTCTTGGCTCTGGTAGTTCTATAAAAAGTATAGAGCCAATAGCAAAATTAAAAAAACTTCAAGGGCTACATGTAGAAAACTATCAATGTATTAATGATTACACCCCCCTTATGTCCCTTAGTGAATTAGTGAGCTTGGAAATATATGGAGATATTTGGGCACCTAAAAATATACATATAAAAGATTTAGAGTTTTTAAGAAAAATGCCTAAATTAAGACGCTTTGAATTATGCAGAGCTATTATAGAAAGCAAAGATTATTCTCCTTTATCAGCACTTAACAATATAGAAGCGCTACTTATTGCTCCAACAAAAAAATATGAAAATCAAGTTTCTGAAATACTAAAAGCACTACCAAAACTAAAATATGTTCATAGAATGTTTGAGAATAGGGAAGATTAAGAAAAACTATTACAATTGACAAGATAGAAATAATATTATATAATTCCTATACAGAGGAGTTTATCTATGAGTCAATTCGACAGTGCAAAACTAGAAGATCTAGTAGCACATTATAAACAATTAGAACAATTAAAATCTAACGGCGTATCATGCCATCGTTTTTATGCTTGGAATTTATGTTATGAGGCATTCGGTGAATTTTACAACAAAGACACTGCTCCTGCTACCAAAAAAGAAAAGGATTTATTAGCCTTACATTTGGGTACATATTTAGTGACTTTGGGAATGTATAGAGGGTCTACTTTTAATCTTCATTATAATTATTCTATTCATAGAGCGGTGATTACTTTGTTGTTTAGCCCTGAAGCTATCGCATTACGCAAAAACAATCACGATCTCGAATATCTCAAAGCACACGCCAAAGACATCAAAAAATTATATGACGAAATCTACAACAAATATGCAGAGCTTTTTCATCACACATGGAAAGATATCATGGACTTAACCGTCGATGCCAAAGACAGAAAAGCGTCTTCAATTTTGATTACAGAAGTACTTTTGGGTACAATATGCTGTCTTCCTGCCTATGATAATTATCTCAAAAAAGGCTTAGAAATTTCAGAGATCGCTCATAATTTGTCCAGTACCACTATAGAAAAATGTGTCACCGATTTGTTAGCATTCTTTGAAACAAATATCACCGAGGAAGTTTATACCACTACCTACAAAGCAGATTATCCTATTATGAAATTATTAGACATCGCTTTTTGGAAACTCGGATCTGAGAAGTAGTCATCCTCACCTCTCTTTAAAATACAAATCAAAAAAGCACCTAGCATAGCATGGGTGCTTTTTTGATTTTATTTTTATTGATGATGTTAATATAACCAGTATCCTAAATTTCTTTGTTTTAGATTTAATGTAGCTCCTCTAAATCCCATATATATGGTATTATCTTTGATAGCAATAGCATAATAATATACAGGGGTAGGAGAGCCAGGGGTTGCAGGGGCAGTATAAATAGCTTCAGATCCTTGCATTTTATGAAAAGTGAGGACTCTATTTACAGAATTGGGTACACTAGGGATTGGTGAAGCTTGTGGTTTAGTGTAGCTAATAGTATTTTTATCAGGAGATACTGTTACTGTAACACTATTAGTAATGTATCTCTTATAAATAGTAGGATTAATAGCATAATCTGTTATAACGTCATCTTTTGTATAGCTAGATTTTAAGTTTAAAGTATTAATATCTGTTAGAGAAGAATTATCTCTTTTATAAAAAAATCTAAATCCAGGATTGTCGAATGAAATAAGTTCAGCAGCATGTGCTTTTTTTGCAGTGGCTTCATAGATATCCTTATTAGCAGAATCTGTCATATCTATATTAAATAGCTTTATACTATACTCGTTATTAATAGGATAATACCCCCATACCTCATTACCTTCTATAGAAAAGCCCGTATGCCCCACTGTTTTCCATTCTACACCTAAGTATTCAAAAGAGTTAGTTGTAGAATAAAGAGCCTGAGTGTCATTTTTTATTTCTTTTAGGTAATAAGTATAAGGAGTAATAGTCTCAGGGGTAGTACTAGTATTAGTAAAGGCATAAGTAATAGTACCATTCTCTCCTATATTGACATCTGAATCTCCTATGTATAAACTATCAAGATTACGCAGATTAGCTATAAATCTTTTTTTGCCAGCATCGGGATCTGGATCGACCTCTGGATCTGGAACAGGCACAATAATACTTTTCACATCATCCCAGTTAATATCAACAG
>CAMQSH010000063.1 GCA_947036575.1 uncultured Brevinema sp.
TATAATAAAGAATCTAATAATTTTCTAAATTCTTTAGTTATTTTATAAGGATCTTTCGCATCATGAATAGCACCAATAAGTGCTATACCTTGAGCACCATGTTGTATGATACTAGTGGTATTCTGGAGTGTTATCCCTCCAATTGCTGTTAGTGGGTGTTTGCTTAAAGAGGATAATTTTTGCAATCCATCTAATCCCCAAATAGTAGTGAGATTAGATTTGTTTTGTGAAGGGAAAACCGCACTAGCTGTAACATAGGCTAAATTATCTTGTTGATTTGCTGTGTGTAAATTATCCAAACTTTCTATAGAAACTCCAATTTGTCCCTGAGGAAGGAGAGTCAAAGCTTTTTTTATAGAGTCATCCTTTTGTCCTATGTGTAGGTAAGGGGTATCTAATTTTTGAGCAATGCTGGTAAAATCATTAATAACTAAAGGGATTTTGTAAGGAGTCAGAATGTCTATTAACAATTCTCCTAAGTCTATAAGCTCAGCTGGAGAAAGAGATTTTTCTCTCAACTGTAAAGAAGTAATTCCACCATCAGCACATTTTTTGATAAAATCAAGATACTTGGGGGTAGGGGTATCATTTTTTTGGCTAATCAACATAAGCCTATAAAAGGGTGTCATTATTCTTCCTTATAAATATAATATTGAATCAAAAAAACCCTCATTAAAGAGAGCTTATTTATCGAATTTTTGCTTTGATAAATAATTGACTCCCTACGTTAGTATTAACTAAATCAGGTTCTATCGGTGGTTGTTTGGCAACCTCTCAGCCATTAAGGCACCCGAGTAATTATTATAATTAAGTATAGTACAATTTGGCTTGTGAGTCAATCAAAATTTTTCAACTTGATTAAATAAATCAAATATGATATGATGAGATATATAGTTAAAAATGAAAAATTATGAGAGTATTCAATAAACAAAAATAAGATGGAACATTATAGTAAAAATATAGGATTGTTATTAGTATTAAAGTATACAGTTTACTATGGAGGCATTGGTGGAGCAAATTAAATATTTAATTACGTTATATGGTATTGAAAAACAGATACAAAATGTTTTTTCTGATTATGATACTAAAGATAATGAAGTTTTTTATAAAACACATAAAAAATGGTTATCAAAACAATACGAGTTAGATGATTAGGTTTCAAATCAAGAGTCAAATTTCCAGACATACCAATCTTTAGCTATCGACTATATGGTTGGCAATTCATATTTTTGTACTATAGATTGGAGTGGTGAAGAATATCCTGGTGAAGTAAAGAAATACCTAAACCAAAGAATAAAGGCTATGGGAGTAACAGGGATAAAGCTTGATGATAAAAATCTTAGAAAACAAGTAAATGAAGAAAAAATAAAACGTGGAGAACATATCCCCCTTCTTTTACAGTTATTTGAGAGCCAAATTTCAAAATTTAATATACATATTGTCATTATTAATCTAGATATTAATGATGAATATATAATTATGGTAATAGATAATGATAATTTGAGTTTATTTGATGGAACAAGCTGTAATAACATTACATTTGAACTACCTGTTTTATATAAAATATATCTAGATAAAGTTGACTGCACAAAGAGAGTCAATATGATGTTATATCTAAAAAATAAATTAGACATTGATGCCAGACATGCTAAAATACTAATAGACAATCTTCCAATAGAATTTAACTGTGGAACAAAATCTTTTGTAGAAAGTAATAAAAAACTTTTAGAAGATAACGGAGCAACAGAAACAACAATTACTACTTATATTCCTAATACTAATTCTATGGTTTAGTTGGGTTAAAATAATATACTGAAGTCGTTGAATATTTAGAGAGTTTTAAATAAATTAGTACAAACTAGAAATATTTTACTAACAGGCTATCATTTATAATATGAGCAAAATTTTAGAAAAAATAAAATACAGATTATCAAAATCTGTATTTTTTTGTTTAAAGATGATGTTTATGAGTTATACGAGTTTTTCCCCACAGCCTTTACAATTTTTAAGATTTCTAGCTTTTCCTAAATATAGATTGCAGTTAGGGCATCTCCATATTTTAACAGCAAAAGCTATATACCCAGTAATAGGAACAAATATAAGTATATTATTATAAGGTAACTTTGTGCATATTAACATAGCTATAAACGCAATAACTCCTGCTATAGATAGGTACAGCTTTTTCTTTTTAAATTCTTCTACAAAATTTCTCATAATCAAATATCCTTATTTAATATCAATATTATAATATGATTAAAATCACAAGTCAATCAAAATTTCTTAGCTTGACTATATAAATCAAATATGATAAAATAAATATATTATATAGGAGTGTATGATGAAATCTTTTAGAAAAGAATTGTTTTTTAATATTCCAGAACGAATGGATTTAATAGATATAACATCAGATATTGAAAAAGCTCTCAGAGAAAGTAATATTCAAGAGGGGCTTTGTCTTGTTAATGCTATGCATATTACTGCTAGTGTTTTTATTAATGATAACGAAAGTGGATTGCACTATGATTACAAAAAATGGCTAGAAGACTTAGCACCATTTAATGCCTCTCCAAATCATTATCATCACAATAGGACAGGTGAGGACAATGCTGACGCTCATCTAAAGAGACAAGTTATGGGTAGAGAAGTTGTCATAGCAGTAACAGCTGGGAAATTAGATTTTGGTACTTGGGAAAGGATCTTTTATGGGGAATTTGACGGAAAACGAAGAAAAAGAGTTTTAATAAAAATCATTGGTGAGTAATGTTTCTAGATACAAAATTAAAAGCCCCTATATTATAAGGGGCTTTTTGAGGTTTATATTAGTTGCTGGTAACTTATTGTAATGTATCTAGCTCTTGTTGAAGAAATTCAAGTAATTCTTTTTTTGTTTTAGGCATAGTATGTCCATGAAGATGCCAATTAAACTCTTGTTTAGTCCAGTAAGCTATAGTATCTTCTAGAGGTTTTTTATGATACTTTCCTTGATTGTGATAGAAATCTTCAGAGTCGGCATCTCCAACAAAAAAAGTTTTTTCTTCAGGGATAAAAATTAAATTAGAATCATCTGCATGTTGCCAGCCTATGTGGGTAATTTCACAATGAATTCCTCCAAGATCTAGGCTAAGAAATTTATCAAAAATAATATCTGCTGTTGTAATAGTTATATCATTTGTATTGGGATATTCTAAACGGATATAATGATCACAAAATTCTATTTCTTCATCTGATTGGAGTCTTTCTTTCATAGAATGATCAGACCAAGACCAAGACTGCATATATTGTAGTTGTTTGTTGGTTTTTTGATTCGCTATTGTTAGCCCTGGAAAAGCATGCATTCCAAAAGTATGATCCCAATGCCAATGTGTTATAATAGCAAATTTGGGAGAAGGAAGGGATCTTTGAAGTAATCCTTGATAGAATAAATCTAAATGCTGTTTTGAAGTTCCACAATCAATCATTACTGAGAAATTATCACCTTGAATATAACCTAATGTTGGACGATCATATTCTTGATCACATGGTAAATAGTAAATTCTATCAGTTAGCTGTTGTAAAATCATTGTTTTCCTCATTTAAAAATAATAGATAAAATTTAATTATATAAAAATATTTTATTAAGCTGTAAAATGTTTTTTGTAGTTATCTGTATGAGAAGATGTTATTGTACAAGTTAGATATACTCTGTAAAGTAAGAGATACAAACTAAGAAACTAAAGTTGATATTTTTATTCTTTTGTTATTTTTTAAATCATAGCACAAAATAACAAAAAGTCAATCTATTTTGGATATAGAATAAACACTGAAAATCCTCTATCTTATAGGGAGCTTGTGGATCATGAATACTTTTTAAAGGTGATTATAAGTATTGACAAGGAGATATATAATATAGTACGATATAAAATATATATTACATATAGGAGTTTTTTATGATAGATATTGGTGGTGTTTTTAGTGATATTTTTTCTTCTACAGCGTTTCAAGGTGCTATTGCGTCTTCCATTTTGATTATTTTACTTGGATTTTACCTTGGTAAGATAGGAATATTTCAAAAAGCTGTTTCTCAAGCTTTGAGCACAGTATTATTAAGTGCTGCATTACCGGCTTTGGCGTTTACTGCATTTATGACAGAAATTAATAAAGAAAGTCTTACTCAGGGACTGAGCTTATTAGTTTGGGGATTTGCAATGTATGTGGCTCTCATTTTTATTGCAGGTATATTGTATAAAAAATACGATGGTGATACAAAAACAGCACTTATTGTTTGTACAACATTTGGTTCTACAACATTTTTTGGTATTCCTATTATCAGTGCATTATATGGATCTTTAGGTGTTATTTATGCAAACGTATTTAATATTGCTTATAGGGTTTTTCTTTATTCTTTTGGGCTTATTAAAATGAGTGATATCAAATTTAATAGACAAAATCTTAAAGATATTTTTCTAAACCCTATTATCATAGCAACATTTTTAGGCTTGTTTATTTGGATTTTTCAACATTCCCTTCCACAAATATCAGTAAAATCTGGTGATACAGTGATGGATGTAGCATTTTTACGTATTGATAAAACAATTCCTTGGTTATTTTCCGCTATGAAAAGATTGGCAGGACTGACTTCTCCTTTAGCATGGCTTGCCATAGGTAATACACTTTCTTCTATTTCTTTTAAAGAAGCAGCTTCTTCAACAGTTGCTTGGAAGTATTCTATTAATAAAGTTATCTTAGTTCCTTTTCTTAATTTATTTGTACTAGGGTTATTAACAGTTACAAATATTTATACTTTTTCAGCTACTGCTGTAGCAGTTATTATTATTATGATGGCAACACCAACGGCAACCGTTGCAGCTGCTTATGCAATCAAATATGATAGAGCTCCTGTGGTTGCTTCCAATTGTTCTTTATTATCAACTATTTTTAGTGTTTTTCTCATTCCTATTTGGGTAGTTGTTATTGAAGTAATCAAAGCACTTGGCTTGTTTATATAGAGGAGAACTATTTATGAAAATTATATCTTATGGGGTAAGACCTGTTGAGGAATCATTTTTTCATCAACTCAATATTTTTTCGTATACACTAGAGTTAGTACCTGAATTATTAACAGATAATAATGCTCATCTTTGTCAAGGAGCTGATGTTGTTATGCTTCGTGGTAATTGTAAAGCACATAGAGAAAATCTTATAAAGATTAAAGAATTAGGTGTTAAATATATCTTGACACGTACTGTTGGCTATGATCATATCGAACTTGATACCGTTAAAGAATTGGGATTTGAATTATGTGCACGAGTACCTGCCTATTCTCCAACAGCAATTTCTGAACTAGCAGTCTCTATGGCTTTGGGATTGAGTAGAAAAACTGTCGCAATGACAATGAACACTTCTCACAAAGATTATCGTGCTTACGATCATTATTTTGCAAAAGAAATAAGACATTCTACAGTGGGCATTATAGGTACAGGACGTATAGGGCTCTGTTCTGCAAAGGCTTTTTTAGGACTTGGTGCAAAAGTATTAGGGCATGATCTTTATCCTTCTGAAGAGGCAAAGAATCTGATAAATATGGTAGATTTGGAGACTTTATTAAAAGAATCAGACATTGTTTTATTGCATTGTCCTTACATTAAGGATTCTAATTACCATTTTGTGAATGATCAATTTATCAATAAAATGAAAGACAATTCTCTATTAATTAACACCGCTAGAGGAGAATTAATAGATCTTTCAGCAGTGTTAAAAGGAATAGAATCTGGTAAACTTGCAGGAGTGGGCTTAGATGTTTTAGAAGGTGAAAGTCAGTATTTCTTCAAAGATAATACGGGGAAAATATTACCAGATCTTATTGTCGAAAAATTATCTTCTTATTATCCTAGAGTGATAATAACTCCTCATTTGGGTTCTTTTACTGATGAGGCATTGACAAACATGATAGAAATTTCTTATCAAAATCTAGATCAATTTTTAAAACAAGGATCTTGTGATAATACCTTAATCTAAGTACATACGTACGGTGTAGATACCAATAGCTATAATTTAAAGAGATCGAAATCTTATTTTCAAACAATACCCCCTTTTCATTGAGAGGGGTTTTTGTTTAATGGTATTAGTATAAATAACATTGCTATTTACACTAAAATTTTATATAATAAAGAGATAACTGCTAAGGAGTAAATTATGAAAAAACTATTACTACTATTTGTTATATTGATGACAGGAGCTACACCAAGTACAGGAAATACGGAATTAGACAAAGGATTAAAAGAAGCTAATGACTATCTTGGAAGTCCTGTTAAAGGAACTCTTTAGAGAACAACTATGCAGAATGAGTTATTTTGGCTTACTGATCTAACTCTAGGTGATGGGAAATACACGGAAATTACAGTAAATACAGAGGGTAAAAAGCTTAAAAATATATTTGTGATTACAGGTACTTATGAGATTATCGATGTCAAAAATGAATTTATTCATATCATTGGAGAATCTACAAAAATTAAAGATTTAAAAGCTTATACAAAAATTTATATTATGAATCCTGATAGTGTTAATATGAAGTCTTTAGGAGGAAATGAGTGGTTTGGTGAATATTCTTCACTAGGGATATACCTTGTAAAAATAGAAAATAACAAAATGTATAGGCACTCTCTTTCTCAAGAAGATAATAAGTATTTCTTCAATTACACAAAAGTATTCAATGATGAATCAGCAGAAATCTTTGAAAAAAAATAAACTCAAAATTTTATATAAAAAAACACCCTCCGATTTTGGAAGGTGTTTTTATTTGAAATAATGGTTCTTTTATTTACTGTCAGGAGTGTTTTCTTCAGAGAATAATTTGTTGTCATAAGCTTTGAAGAAAGGATAATATATGGCTGTTGTAAGACATAAATTAACAAAGAAGAGTACAAAAGCTCGCCAATCTCCACCTGTTGCAATAAAAGCATAAATAGGTCCAGGTAAAGTCCACATAGCTGTAGCTACCGTACGATTGACTAATTCAAAGTGAATAGCTAGATAAGCTACTGTCATATTGACAAGAGGTCCTAAAATAAAAGGAATGATGAAATAACTATTGGCAACAATAGGAGTTCCAAAAATAATAGGTTCATTGATATTAACCATACTAGGGACAATAGCTGTTTTCCCAAAAGTTTTTAGATATTCAGAACGTGCTACAAAAGCTAATAACAGAGCCAATCCTAAAGTAGCACCACCGCCTCCTAACCAAACAAAAGCCATGAAAAATTGATTAGTAACAAGGTGGGGAATAGGTTCACCATTGATAAGAGCTTGAGAATTACTGTGTAAAAATTGAATGAAAACAGGGGTAACAAATGCATTCACCATAGCTGCTCCATGGATACCTGCTACCCAAAATAGAGATATAAAAAATGTTACCAAGAATGCTCCTATATAAGAATCAATAATCCATGGAAGCCAGAAGAATAGTTTTTGGAGAAGGGTATGAAGATTGATGATTCCTTCAGGGAAATAAGTAGGTAACAGTGCTGGAATCAAATGTAATAATCCAAATAAAGATACAGTAGCTAATAGAGGGAGTAAAGAATCAAAAGCCTTACCTACAGCATCTGGGACACCTTCAGGCATAGAAATGGTCCATTTTTTCTCACGAAAAGTTGTCATAATTTTTCCTGCGGTAAAGACACATAAGAAACCTACAAAAAGTCCTTTACTTCCTAAATATTCAACAGGGATATTTAGCCCAAGATTTTGAGACTTCCCTACAAAAGTAGTAATCATCTGCCCTATAGCAATTGTTTCAGGGCTAATCTGTTGTAATAATTCTATATTTTCTGCGGTAACTTCTATAGTTTTTTGTATTGCAGGACGACTAATAGCTGGAGTCCATTTCATAGTCATAAAAAATGCAACGATAGAAAGCATGCTCATAGAAATAGGAGTTAAATTATTTAGTTTTGCGTAAACAGAAGCAATTCCAAATACACTAAATAAAGCGATCACATTCATTGTCGCTTCATAAGGCATAAGGACAACAGTGCGATTATTTGCTATCCATTTGAGAATGTTACTTGTTTCATACCAAGAGGCGGGAACAGGAGGGTAGGCGATCAATAGGAAAAAACTACCTATAATCGCAAGTCCCATAACTCCGACCATACCATCTTTAATACAAGTGATGTACATATTATTAGACAGAGCCCCTAATTTTGGCACTAATTTTTCTTCTATCCATGTAGCTATTTTTGGCATATTATAACCCCTTATATATTATATTATCATTTTAAATGTTTTTGGCTTTTTTACTAAGTAAAACATGAGCTGTAATAAGACTGATAAACCCAACAGAAATTCCTATAATACGAGAAATTTCGTAAGGAAGTCTAAATCCTAATTGATCAGTTAAAATATAAGTAAGACATACTGATGTCATGAATGCTGCAGGAATTGTTGTAAGCCAATGTTTTTTAATACCATTTTTTTGAGTTGCAAAATAACCTGTTCCCATCCATAAAGCAAAAGCAGCTAAAGTTTGATTGGAGAAGGCAAAATATCTCCACAATAAACTAAAATCAATATAATTAAGGGCTAAACCTAATATTATTAAAGGAAGTAAAATAATTAAACGATTTTTAAAAGAATTTTGCGGAATATTAAACATATCACCAAGCGTTAATCTCATGGAGCGGAAACAAGTATCTCCACTTGTAACAGGACATACTATTACACCTAAAACTGCTAAAACACCACCAAAAGTGCCTAATAATGCTAAAGAAATAGTATTAACAACATTACCTGGATTATTTAATGCACCACCTTCAAACATAGCATTTACAGTGTCTACAGCACTACTACCATCTTGTCCTGCAAAAAATGCCATAGGTACAGCTGCCCAAATCATAGCAATAATACCTTCTAAGATCATAGAACCATAAAAAGCTGTTCTAGCTTGTTTTTCGTTAGTAACACAACGTGCCATCATTGGAGTTTGTGTAGCATGAAAACCACTACAAGCTCCACAAGCAATAGTTAGAAATAAAAATGGAAAAATAGGAATATTTTGAGGATGAATATTAGCAAATCCTTCAAAAGGAATATTATAACCACCTCTTAGTAATTGTATCAAAAGAGCTACCGCTGTTATTAGTAATAAAGCTCCCAAAAAAGGATAGATCGGTGCTATTATTTTGTCAATAGGTAGAAAAGCTGCTAAGAAATAATATCCTAAAATTATATAAAAAAATGTATTAACATTCATCCATTCAGGTAGAGATAACAAACCATCTGTTAAGCTAAAGAGCATAGCTGCAGGTCCTTTTGCAAAGATCACGGCTAAGAGCATTAATAAAATAAGAGAAAATCCCCTCATAACTTGTTGAGGAATAGGTCCTAAATAAACTCCTACAAGCTCACCTACAGATTGACCTTTATTACGAATAGAGGTTATTCCTACTATCATATCGTGAACGGCTCCTGCAAAGACACAACCAAAAGCGATCCATAGGAAAGCAGCTGGTCCAAATAATGCTCCAGCAATAGGACCATAAATAGGACCTAAGCCAGCTATATTCAAAAACTGAATCATCACAATACGCCATAAAGGGAGTGGAACATAATCTACACCATCTGCCATCGCAATGGCAGGGGTGGGTTTATCACTAATACCAATAATTTTTTCAACAATAGATCCATAAATAAAGTAGCCCAAGAGTAGCACAGCTACTCCAATAAAAAATAGACTCATAGTATCTTCCTAAATATAATTTTGTTTATATATTATATTATAATTCATAAATAATTTTTGTCAATAGGGAATTTGTTCTACAAGAGTATTGCTATTCGCATTAAAATTTTATATAATAAAGGGATAATTAATAAGGAAGTGTGAAAATTTTTCTTGACAATTAATATGTAAAATTGTACAGTGTAAATAAATATGTGTTACAAATAAATTAATGAGGTAAAATTTAATGGCTAAAAAGAGAACTACATTAGTGAAAGACTTTAGAGAAATTATGGGACGTGGTGATTTTGAAG
>CAMQSH010000064.1 GCA_947036575.1 uncultured Brevinema sp.
ATATAAAAGAAAAATGGCATAAAGATATAAAAAATATGGTCGCAGGACCTGAACCGAATCTTTTTTATTTTCAAAAAAATATGGTCGCAGGACCTGAACCAAATCTTTTTTATTTTCAAAAAAATATCATAGAAGAACTTTGTATTACAGGGGAATCCTATGTTATTTGTGTAAGAGATGAAAACAATAAGTTGTTGCTACAACCTATATTATCAGAGTTTATAGACCCTACTATCAATACAAAAAACAAGAACGGTAATAATACGATTAATGGGATAGAGTATGATCCTTATAATAGAATTATCGCTTTTTGGTATAGAAAACTAGGGTGCTTTACTTTAGAAGAAGCTTATCGCTTGGAATCTACTTATACCATAAGACTTGCTTTTCAAGGATCTTATTTTTATAGAGGAACGCCCTTATTAATTAACAATGATTTCATCAGAAATATTTGGTTGGGTCGTTATAATTTGGGGGTTAAGGGTTATAAATCCTTATCAATAACAGGGATTCTAAAATCTATGCTTAGAGATGTAAATAATGAATATATATACATAAAACTTATTTACAACTATTAAAGTAATACCTATTGATAAAATACTAGAATCCATTATAATTATAAAATAGAGAATGATATTATTGTATAGGAAGGTGTTAATTATGAAGATATATCTAGTATTAGGGATTTTTTTACTCTTAAATTCTTGCGCTAAAGAACCTATTAATCAAAATGAAATTAATTACTTATTTCGAGCTTCTGCAATTAGGGAAGGTCAAACAGATTTATACCCTATTGAAACAGCTATGAAAGTCTTTGTAGAAGAGGCTCTCCCAGGGATTACTTTTAACTTAGTTCCTATTACTGCACCTGAAGGAGAATACTTTACTAAGGTCGCCTTATCATTAAGGAATGATTCTTCTTACGATATGCTTTCTGAAGATAGTTTTATCTTAGAGAGTGATGTTATAGCAGGATTGTTAGCCCCACTACCTGTTAAAGAATGGGATGATTGGACTAACTTTTACCCTAGTGGTGTTAAAGCTTCTACTATTAATGGGAAAGTTTATACCATTCCATGGAACACAGATGTTCGAGGATTATATTATAGTTATGAATTATTTGAAAAAGCTGGACTTCCTCGTAATTGGCAACCAAGAAATTGGAATGATGTTCTAGAGGCTCTCCGTAAAGTAAAAGCTATAGATCCTAGTAGTAAAGATTATCTTCCTATGGTAGGGAGTTTATCTCGTGTCTTAGGCGAAGCAACGAGTATGCAAACTGTCCAAATGTTTCTCTATGGAACAGAAGATACTTTATTTGAAGGTGGTAAATGGGTTGTAGATAGTAAAGGTCTTTATGACTCCTTGGTATTTTTACAAACATTACGTGAAGAAGATTTAGTAGCTCCTAACGAAACCCTCCTAACTTCAACTTATTGGCAAACAGTACTCCCTTTAGTCCTAGAGGGTAAATTTGGAGTGAGAATCGATGGAAGCTGGTTCCCTACTGCCCTTAAAAATACTGGACTCCCTAATTGGCAAGATATCTATGGATTTGTTCCTTTCCCTACCCAATATGGAGATCCTGAACGTCCTATAATTTCTATGAGTGGTGGATTTGGATTTTCTATTTCAGCTAAATCAGAACGTAAAGAACTTGCTTGGGAAGTTATTAAAGTTTTAGCTTCCTATGATGGATTGAATAAAGTTTATCCTATATCAGGTTATCTCAGTACAAGAGTAGATATTGGTGCTACTGAAGAACATCAAAAAATAGGGGTAAATAAACAAGGTGCCGACATTGCTCCTTATAGTTTTTATCGCCCAGCAAACTCCATCTACCCAACTATATCAACTGAACTTCAAGTAATGGTAGAAAATATTATGTTAGGCACAGATATTAAAGATGCAATTAATACCTATGGTAAAAACATTGAAGCTATTGTTGGAAAAGACAAAGTAATACGTAAAACTTATTAACAACAATTTTAATTATATAAATATATATATTTTTGGAGAAAGCAATGAAAAAAATACTTTATATTGGAGTTATTATCCTTTTATCATCTTGTGCTAAAGAACCTATTAATCAAAACGAGGTTAATTTTTTATTTCGTGGATTTGCTGCTAATGAAGGTGTAGACATGCACCCTGCAGAGAAAAAATTGAAAGACTTTGTAGAAGAGGCTTTACCAGGAATTACTTTCAATTTAGTTCCTATTACTGCCCCAGAAGGAGAGTATTTTACCAAAGTAGCTCTTGCTTTACGTAATGATTCTTCTTATGATATTATCACCGAAGATAGTTTTATCTTACAAAGTGATGTGATAGCAGGATTATTAGCTCCTTTACCTGTTGAAGATTGGGATGACTGGACTGAGTTTTTTGATAGTGGTGTTAAAGCATCTACTGTTAATGGAGAAGTCTACACCATTCCATGGAACACAGATATTCGAGGAATATATTATAGTTATGAATTATTTGAAAAAGCTGGACTTCCTCGTAATTGGCAACCAAAAGATTGGAATGATATCTTAGAAGCTGCACGTAAAATTAAAGCTCTGGATCCTAACAGTGAGAATTCTATTCCTGTAGCTGCTAATATATCTCGTATTTCTGGAGAAGCTACCATCATGCAAACTTTCCAAATGCTCCTCTATGGAACAGAAGATCCTATGTTTGAAGACAGTAAATGGATTGTTGATAGTAAAGGTCTTTATGATAGTTTGCAATTTTTACAAACTCTTAGAAAAGAAGATCTAGTAGATCCAAACCAAACTCTTCTTTCTACTACCTATTGGGGAGGAGATATGCTTAAACGAGCTTTATCTGGACGAGTAGGAATTCGTTTTGATGGTTCTTGGTTAACTTCTGGATTTATAAATGACGGACTCCCTAATTGGGAAGAAGTCTATGGATTTGTTCCTTTCCCTACCCAATATGGAGATCCTGAACGTCCTATAATTTCTATGAGTGGTGGATTTGGATTTTCTATTTCAGCTAAATCAGAACGTAAAGAACTTGCTTGGAAAGTTATTAAAGTTTTAGCTTCTTATGATACTTTAAGTCAGGTTTACCCTGTGTCAGGACACCTTACAACAAGAAAAGATATTGCAGTAACAGAAGAACATCAAAAAATAGGAGTAAACAAACAAGGTGCTAAAATTGCTCCTTATAGCTTTTATAGACCTGCCAACAATGTTTACCCAGCTGTTTCCACAGAAATGCAAGTTATGATAGAAAATGTAGTCTTAGGTATGGATATTAAAGAGGCTATTAATATTTATGCTAAAAATGTAGAGGCTATAGCTGGGACAGATAATGTCGTTCATAGACAATATTAAAATAAAGATACATTTTTAGGAGATAATAAATGAAAAAATTACACGGTAATATGCATCTAACTTCTTTACTATTCTTTTTACCAGCTATGATATTACTCCTTATTTTTGTCATAGGCCCAGTTATCTTAGCTTTTTCTCTGGCATTTTCCAACTATCAACTCACAGGAATATCTCCAGATGATATTAAATTCATTGGAATGGATAATTTTAGACGAGCCCTAACTGATGAGCGTTTTTATACGGCTCTTCAAAGAACATTTATATTTCTTGTGTTTTCCTCTTTTATCGGACAACAATTTTTCGGATTTGCTCTAGCTTTGGGGATGAAACAACGAAATATTTATGTGAGAAGATTTACAGGAGCTTGTGTACTAGCAGGTTGGGTTTGTCCAGAAGTTGTTGCTGGTATGTGTTTTGTAGCATTTTATACCAGTGGAGGAATGTTGGATTCTATTGTCCAATCTTTTGGCATCACCCCTTTACCATGGCTTGTTGCTATTCCTATGACAGCTGTAATAATTGCTAATATATGGAGGGGTACAGCCTTTTCTATGTTACAATTTCAAGCAGCTCTTGATAAAATTCCAGACAGTGTTGAAGAAGCTGCCCTTCTCGATGGAGCAACGCCTTTTGTTCGTCTGACTCACATTATTATCCCTATGTTAAAAAGAGATATACTCACTAATATGATCCTAAATACTCTTTCTACTATAGGTGCTTTTGGGATGATCTTTATGTTGACTCGTGGAGGTCCTGGAGATAAGACACAAGTGTTCTCTCTCTTTCTATACGAACAAGCATTTATTCGTTATCAATTAGGATACGGTACAGCAATTTCTATTCTTATACTTGTATTAGGAATGACTCTAAACACCTTATATCTACGTTTAATTTCTGCTGAAGACAGATAGGAGTATTATTATGACAAATTCAAAACAAAAAAAACTTGTTGATCTTATAGCTTCCGTTTTTCTTATTACTTTAGGATTGATTTTTATTACCCCTTTTATATGGCTTGTCCTTACTTCTTTTGATAAAATAGGACTACCTTTCTTAAAAGTTCCTGATTTTACTTTTAACAATTATATTTCTATTCTTAGTAATAAATCTAATCAAATATCTATTCTGAATGGATTATATCTTTCTACAGGTAGTGCTATTATAACTACGGCGTTTTCTCTCTTAGCAGCCTACCCTTTATCTCGTTTTGCTATTGGTTATAAATACAAAATTTTATACGGACTACTTTTTTTAACAGGGTTACCTGGAATTACATTAATTATACCTATTTATCAAATGTTTGTTTTTCTCGGTATTCAAAACAAGTTAACTCCTATACTCTTATATTTAGGAGCTATGGGGATTCCTTATTCTGTATGGCTAATGAAAAACTTTCTAGATAGTGTAGATATAGAATTAGAAGAAGCTGCTTGGGTAGATGGTGCTAGCAGATTGATGAGTCTTATAAAAATCCTTGTACCCCTAGCTTTTCCTGGTATAATAACAGTATTTATTTTCAATTTTTCTGGAGTATGGGGCAATTTTTTTGTTCCTTATATTTTATTACAATCCCCAGATAAATTTCCTATCGCACTCAGTATCTACCAATTTTTCGGACAATACGGTGATATTCAATACGGCCCTTTAGCGGCATTTTCGTTTATTTATATGCTACCTACTCTAATCCTTTATATAATCTCACAAAAGATCATGTCTCAAGGATTTAGTTTAAGCGGTGGAACAAAAGGTTAAAAAATATTAAAGGAGTATATTTATGGATACTACTAAGGGTTTTAAACTCGACCATTTTAAACAAAGATCAACGGAAGCTTATGGTTATAGGTTTTATGAAGAGCAAGCTATTGCAAGTTTTTCTAGTCTTCTTGACAATGATGAAAAAAACGGAAAATTACCTCCTGGACAAACAAGCGAATGGCAACCCTATATAGTTGGAGAAAGTGTTTGGACTGCTCATGATAGTTATTTTTGGTTACATACAAGTGTTTCTGTTCCTGCTCATTGGAAGTCTAAAAAAATCGCTCTTGTTGTTGAAGGTATTTCCTATTGTCATAAGGGCTCTATGCGAGTTAATGATTATTCCGGTCCTATAGCTGAACCTAAATGGATGGGAATAGAACTAATGTGTTTTCTTAATCAAAAGCCTTTCCAAGGAATAGATGACAATCACCCTATGATTCTTTTACCAGAAGACTCTGTGGGTAAAATAACAGAGATTGATCTTCGTATTTGGTCAGGAACAGATAGAACAAGTAAAGAACGTCCCTATTCTACAGAAATTCGTAAAGCTCAGATTTGTTTGATAGATTCACGTGTAGAATCCTTTTATTTTTGGTCTACAGCATTACTCCAAACAATACATCAATTAGCTGAAACACACCCCAATCACCCACCTTTATATACACTATTAAATAAAGCTCATAAACTCATAGACTGGAAAACACCTGGTTCAGAAGAGTTTCGTCATTCTTGTGAACAAGCTGCCCAACTTATAGAACAAGACCTTGCTCAAATCCCTAAACATCATATTGCTACAGATTATGCAACTGGTCATACTCATATTGATGTAGCTTGGCTCTGGAGAATCAAACATGTTATTGAAAAAACTGCTCGATCTTGGTCAACAGCTATTCAAAATTTAAAAGAGGATAAAGATTTTAAATTTTTACAATCTCAACCTCAATTATATGCTTACATAAAAGAATATTACCCAGACTTATATCAAGATGTTAAAAAAATGGTCAAAGAAAAACGCTGGGATCCAAATGGAGCTATGTGGGTAGAAGCTGACTGTAATCTATCTGGTGGAGAATCCTTAACTAGACAAATTCTTTATGGAAAAAAATTCTTCAAAGATGAGTTTGATGTAGATAGCTCTTTCTTATGGCTTCCCGATGTTTTTGGTTATTCTGTAGCTCTCCCACAAATCCTTAAAAAATCAGGTGTTAACACTTTTATCACTAGTAAAATAAGTTGGAATCAATACAATCGTATGCCTCATGATCTTTTTTGGTGGCAAGGAATTGATGGTACTCGGATTCTAACTACCTTTATTGTAACTCCTGATCCAAAACCTCGTGAGAATTGGTTCTATACTTACAATGCTCAAATGACAGCTGAAGTTGTTGATGAAGCTTGGGATGCTTTTCAAGATAAAGATGTCGTAGACGTTTATGTTCATCCTTATGGTTGGGGAGATGGTGGTGGTGGAACAACTTACGAACAATTACACCTTCGCCAAAAATTAGAAAAAATGCCTGGTATTCCAAATATTAAAAGTGCTTTAACATCAGATTTTTGTATAGATCTTCATAAAAAAGTCGCTGTTGCAGATAACCCAGTTCCTTTATATACAGGAGAATTATATTTAGAGTATCATCGAGGAACCTACACGTCTCAAGCTGATATTAAAAAATATAATCGTAAAAATGAGCTAGCTCTCTGTCACACAGAATTAATGCTTGCTTGGAAATATCTTACAGATAAAAAAACTTACGATAAAGACGCCTACAGAAAATTATGGCATCTCTATCTTGTTAATCAATTTCACGATATTTTGCCAGGATCATCTATTCATAACGTATACGTAGATGCACGCAATGATCATAAACAAATTGAAAGTGAACTAACAAGTATACGTCATACTATAGTAACAGAACTTTTGACATCCAAACCTCTTACCTGGACAGTGTTAAATCCTCTTCTTCACGAAAGAAAAGATGTTCAAAAAATTGCTTATTTCACTGATGCAGAACAATATCACTGGACAGACCACAAAGGAACTCCTTTACAAGCTCAAAAAGTAGAAAATGAAGTGTGGATTTCAGGTCTAAGTGTCCCTTCCTGTGGTTGGACAACAATACACGCTGAGAAAAAACAAGTATCTAAGCAAGCTTCCCCTTTCAAAAAAACAGATTCTTCTCTTGAAACTCCTTTCTACACAATAGAATGGAATAAATCTGGACAGATTGTACGTCTCTATGATAAAAAATATAATAGAGAACTCTTTGTTGAAGGTCAAGCTGGGAATGTGTTTGAACTTTTAGAAGATAAGCCTCGTAACTATGACGCTTGGGAATTTGAGCCTTATGCTGAAGAAAAAACAAGCTATGTCACAAATCTAACAAAAACAGAAACTATTTCAGATGGAGAAAATAATTTCATTGTACGTTTTTATTGGAGTTTTAATAATTCTATTATCACACAAGATATGGTTCTATATAGTGATAGCCCTAAAATAGACTTCCAAACTTATGTTGATTGGAAAGAAAGAGAACAAATTCTACGTTCTGCATGGACAGCGGATATAATTCCAACTAACGCCAGTGCTTATTATGATATTCAATATGGGAATGTTGCTCGACCTGTTCATAGAAATACCTCTTGGGATGTTGCTCGTTTCGAAGTTTGTGCTCATCGTTGGGCAGATCTTAGCGAAAGAGACTATGGATTTAGTATCATGAATGAAAGTAAATATGGTTATTCTGCTTTAGGTAACACCTTAAGAATTACTCTTTTAAAAGGGGCTAATCTTCCTGATACTACTGCAGATTTACACGAACATTGGTTTACTTATAGTGTACTACCTCATAATGGAGATTGGATACAAGGTAATACTGTACAACATGCAGCAGAACTGAACAATCCTTGCTATATCTTTGAAGGTCAAGCGCCAAGCCCTTCCCATAGTCTTTTATCAGTACCATCAGATGCGAAAGTAGAATTAGACACCTTTAAATTAGCAGAAGATAGTGATAAAATCATCGTCCGTTTGCACGAATATGAAGGAAAAAGAGCTCAGTTCACATTATCCTCTGGATTTGATATTTCCACTTGGGAAGAAACAGATCTCCTAGAAAAAAAGATAGAAGATGGAGATTCCAATGAAATATCTGTTTCTATAAAAGGTTATGAGATAAAAACATACGCTATAACAATTAAATAAAATTAATGAATAAGGAATTTATATGAAAATCGTATTAGTCGGTGCTGGTAGTGCTCAATTTGGATTGGGTATGGTAGGCGATATTTTCACCAGTAAGATCCTAGAAGGATCTGAAATTTCTCTCCTTGACATTAATCCTACAGCACTTCAAAGAGTGCATAAAAAATGTGCTAATTTTATTAAAAAACATCAGTTAAATTACACTGTTAGCTCTACACTTGATAGAAAAGAAGCTTTCACAAAAGTAGATTTTATTATCATTTCTATAGAAGTTGGAGATCGTTTCAAATTATGAGAAGAAGATTGGAAAGTGCCTTTACAGTATGGTATCCTGATGAATAAAAAAGCAATCCCACCCAGTGTGGGATTGCTTCATTATGGAGTTAAAACCAATGGCTAGTTAGTTTCATTAGAGATTTAATTTACCAAGCTTTGATTTTAGTTGACAAATATTTTATCTCTCCCTATACTTTAAAGATATAAATTAAGAAGGTTATCCATGAAATATTTAATCCTAGTTTTTGTACTATTTACTTTTAGTACCAATATAAATCAAAAGCCTATCGTCGCTAGCTATGATATAGAGCCTAAACTTTCTTAGACTAGCTGATATTGGAGAAAATAAAAGTGTCTATTGGGAGTCTAATAATAATGTTTATTATGGTTCTATCTCTATGACAAAAACTAATAATATTACTTATCAATTTAATCCTATTAAAGCTACTAATTACATCTATTATGACGAATATGTATATATATCTCAACCATATTTCTATATAGGATCTTTATCTCTTTTAGAAAGAGTTTATATAGATACTAATACTCCCCCTTAACAATATCTTAAAACCCTCGAAGCTATTGATGATACATTTATAGAGAGATATGATGATCAATATTTTAAACGAGTTCCTGTAAGTAATACCTATATTTTTTATCCATCCAAACCAACATTATACACAAACAATAAGCAAACTTCTCTTTATTGGTGGAGAGGAGGAGAATCTAATAGATTAACTCCTGTTGATTAATTAAGAGATATGTGGACATGAGGATCTCCTTCTGTAGAATCAGTTACTGAATAACCACTTTTTGCAAATTTTATAGTAGCCTCTGCTGTTTCTCTATATGGGCTATGGTTTCTAAGATCTACAGCTCCCGTATCTATCATATGAAATGATGGACGGTATATGTTTTTTCAAAAACTACTTCTAGAACATCCATAAAGATAGAAGGATTTCCTTGCTGTATTCGTTGAATATATTCTCCAGAAAAATAGTGCCTCACTATTGTATAATGCTTTAATTCTTGTTAATAAAGTATCATCTTTCACACTTCCATCTCTAATATTCTGCTCTTTATCCAATCTACCTTGTCTAATATCTAAATCCTAACAATATTTTCAATTTTCGATATTTATTTTCACGCTAATAATATTGTCTATATCTACACATAAAAATATATATAACTATTATTGATATTTATTTGCGAAAATAACTTGATATCAATATCTATTAGCGATATGATTAATGTAGAAATAGACATAAAGGAGAATGATATGTCAGAAAACCAAACACACACACCTAAGGGTGTAGAAGAAACCAAGGCTCTAGGTAAAGATGTCTTGCTTGTAGAAGATG
>CAMQSH010000065.1 GCA_947036575.1 uncultured Brevinema sp.
TAAAATTAAGAATGTATCAACCAAATTTAGAAAAATATAAAACTTGGAAAGCTCCACTGATTCAAAAAATATCTTAAAACAATTTCTATTTTTGAAAATATACTGTATAATAAAACCCTTAGTATTAATACTAAGGGTTTTTTATTTATTTAATAATTCCTATAATATAAGTCTTATATTATTTCTTTTTAGTTTTTTTAGTTTTTTTAGTTTTTTTACCAGCTGCTTTAGTTTCTTCGACTTTAAGTTCGATTTTTTCGCCTTTATATTCTACAGGAACATCTATAAGAGCCATTTCGATAGCAGCTAAAAAGCCTGTACTTGTTAAAGGGTCTCCACCAGTAACATTAATATTAATATTATTATTATCGATGATAGCTTGTGTTATCAAAGGAAAAACAAAATCTTCTTTTTCTCTAGATTTTGTAACATTAACAGCTGTGATCATTCCGTCAGCAAGAGTTACCGTTACATTGATAGGTCCTTTTTTGCCTTTTGCCGTTCCCTTAAATTTACCATCTTGACTAAATACAGATAGTGGTGCCATAAAACAGCATAGTAATGCAATGACCTTGAAATTCATAATAGACTCCTTTTGTCTTATCATATTTTATGTATTAATTATATGATATTTAGCATTATAGCATATAATTATACGAGATTCAATATTATTTTTATTAATTTTTAGATATCTAAATATTGATATTTATAGAAATAATAGATTTATGATTGACAAAAAAAAAGTACATAGTATACTAAAATATAATATAATTACATAGAGAGGTGTATATGTTTACATATTTACAAAAAATAGGTAGAGCTTTAATGGTACCTGTTTCGGTGTTACCAGCAGCAGCGGTATTAATGGGTATCGGTTATTGGATAGATCCTTCAGGTTGGGGGAGTGGAAATGTATTGGCAGCTTTTTTAATTAAAGCTGGGTCGTCATTGATTGATAATATGGGTGTTTTATTTGCTATAGGTGTAGCTTTTGGTTTGTCAAAAGAACAAGATGGACCTGCAGCAATGTCTGGAATGGTAGCATGGTTAGTAATTACAACCTTGTTATCACCAGGATCTGTAGCTCAGTTACAAAGCATACCTTTAGATCAAGTATCATCAGCATTTGCTAAAATAAACAATCAATTTATTGGTATTATTTGTGGTGTTGTTGCTGCAGAAATTTATAATAAGTTTTATAAAACAGAATTACCTGCTGCATTAGCATTCTTTTCGGGTAAAAGATTAGTACCAATAATAACAGCAGCTGTGATGTTAGTAGTATCTTTTATATTCTTGTATATTTGGCCTATAGTATTTGAAGCATTAGTGAATTTTGGAATTGCAATTTCTAAACTAGAAGCAGTTGGAGCAGGGTTGTTTGGATTCTTAAATAGAATACTTATTCCTTTGGGATTACATCATGCATTAAATTCTGTATTTTGGTTTGATGTTGCTGGTATTAATGATATTGGTAATTTCTGGGGTAATACAGGAGTTAAAGGTGTTACAGGAATGTATCAAGCTGGATTCTTCCCTATTATGATGTTTGGATTATTGGGTGCTATTTATGCTTTCATTCAAACAGCAAAACCTGAAAATAAAGATAAAGTTCGTTCTATTATGTTAGCTGCAGGATTTGCAAGCTTTTTTACAGGGGTTACAGAACCTATTGAATTTGCGTTTATGTTTTTAGCTCCAGGACTTTATATAGTACATGCTTTATTAACAGGATTATCTCTTTTCATGGCGTCATCTTTACACATAACTGCAGGATTTGGATTTTCAGCAGGATTTGTAGACTTTTTCCTTTCCTCTAAACTTCCTATGGCAAATAATCCATGGTTATTAATGATCCAAGGAGCACTATTCTTTGTTCTTTATTATGTAATTTTCCGTTTTGCTATTGTACAATTCAATCTTAAAACTCCAGGTAGAGAAGATGAGTCTTTAGAAGAAGAAATTATTGTTTTAGAAGATGTTACGAACCCACACAATAAAATTGCTCAAGTATTATTAATTGCTTTGGGTGGAAGTTCTAATATTACGGCTATTGAGCATTGTGCAACAAGACTTCGTCTTGAAGTATTAGATTCAAGTATCATTAATGAAGCTCAAGTTAAATCTGTTGCGGTAGGACTTCTAAAAGGATCCAAAACATCAGCTCAAATTATTATTGGGCCAAAAGTGCAATTTATTGCTACAGAATTAAAAAATTTAGTTAAATAAATTTATAAAGGCAATAAAAGGGTGTGTATCATGCGTTATGTTTTAGTATTAATATTTTTATTTGTTACGAGTTCTTGTTCTAACACAAAAAATATAGATCTTTTTACAGAAGAATATTATCAAAATCAAATTAAAATTACAGAATTAGTTCAACGGGGAATGTATTATTATTGGAATGGTGGAGATTATAAGAATGCAGAAAAAGAATTCTTCAAAGGAATTACTTTAAAGGGTAATTTAGATGTTGTAGAAAGGTTTTTTCAAGAAGCGGTAACATTGAATGAATATCGATTAGATCTTCAACATGGCTTAGCTTCTACTTATATTATTCAAGGTGAATTTGCAAAAGCATTTAATACCTATAACACTATTTTAAGTATTAATCCACAAGATTTTAATGCTCATATTCTATATGCTGGATATTCTAAAATAAAAGAAGATAAAAATACTTATAATGAATATATTACCAAAGTACAACAGATAAATTCTGAAAAAACAGAATATTATTTACAAGCTTTTGATAGGATTGATAACATCAATAAAACAATATTTAATGTGAGTCCAGAAAAAAAATACAAAGATAATGAACATATTATTGTTATTTTAGGCTATGCATTAGCAGAAAATGGAACGATGCAGGATACATTATACAAGCGTTTAGAAAAAGGTTTGGAATTACACAAAATTTATCCTAATTCTAAAATCATTGTCTCTGGAGCTGTTCCAAAAGAAGGCTATACAGAAGCTGGCTTGATGAAAGAATGGCTAGTAAAAAAAGGTGTTTCTGCACAAAATATTTTTGTAGAAGATAGGGCTAAAGATACTATTGGAAACGCATTTTTTTCTATAGACATCATCAAAGCACAAAAAAACAAACCAAAATATGGAACGATTATTTCTAGTGCTTCTCATATGAGAAGAGCTTTGAATATTTTTACAGAAATGGGAATAGTGAAAAATATTGACATGGAATGGGATAATTTAGTTTATTTAGATTACCCTAATGTGGCAGAAGCTCAAAAAATTTCAGATAATGAAAAAATAGTTATTTATAGAGATTTTTTTAGAGCTTCAGGTATTTGGGCCTATCCAGGATTACAACAATAATATTAATTTAAAAATAAAAGCCACCTATTTTAGGTGGCTTTTATTTTTGCCTGGATATTTAAAACTCTTTTTTCTAATAATAGTAAGGGAAATAAGCATTGTTTTTATTATTTGTATATGGTATAATGGGAATTATTGGAAGTTTTATTTACACTAATAATTAAATCAATAGAATCGAGGTTTTTATGAAATGGGGAGTATCTGTTTATGCAGGATTGGGAATGAAAAATATCGAGCAGTATCTTAAAAAAGCAAAAAAATATGGAGCGAATAAAGTGTTTTCGTCTCTTCATATTCCTGAGGCATCTCTGGATCTTCTTGAAGATTTTTTACAGATTTTAGAAACATGCAGTCATGAAAATCTTCCTATCTATGTAGATATTTCACCTTTATATTTTCATCTTATTCCGTTTAATCGTTATCCCAATTTGGCAATAAGATTAGATTTTGGTTTTATGGATGAAGAAATTTTAGAATTATCACGAAAATATCCTCTGGTATTAAATGCAAGTACTCTTACTCGTTTTCAACTTAACCGATTGACTACTATGGGGGTAGACTTTTCTCGTATTTCAGCATGTCATAACTACTACCCTCGACCTGAAACAGGGTTATCTATTCCTTATTTCCAAGAGACAACAAAGCTTTGCAAAGAATATTCTCTTTCTGTTGATTCGTTTATTTCTGGTACTGCTTGGAAAAGACCACCCCTTCAGGAAGGACTGCCTACTCTTGAAAAACACAGAGTTCTTTCTCCTTTATTATCAGCTCAAGAAAGTTATGCTCTGGGAGTAGATTGTGTTTTGTTTGGTGATCAAGCAACAGAAGGGGAACTAGAATATATGTCTATGCTTCAAGATGATTGTTGGGTTCTACCAGTAGAATGGAATAACAATGATTTCATAGAAATCCAAAACACTCTCCATCAAAATCGTGTAGATTCTGGAGAAGGACTATTAAGAAGTATGTTTCGTCAATCTTCGGATTCTTTTAATATAGTACCTCATAACTGTATTAAAAGAATGAAAGGATCTATTACTGTGGACAATTATCTCTACAAAAGATATCAAGGAGAAGTACAGATTACTCTCAAAGATTTTAAAGATGATCCTCGTGTTAATGTTCTTGGAAAGGTATGTGACGAAGGTGTGTTATTAAAATATATACAACCTTTAGATAAATGGAAATTTATTTAGTAAGAAATATTTTTATTGTTTTATTTCTTCTTTTGATTGATCCTCTTCTTTTTTGTAGGCGATTTTATCTTGTAATTTGAAAAAGGGTAGATAGATACAAGTAGTCATAATAGTTGTAATTAATTGTAATAGGGCAGCTTTCCACCCACCGACTAAAAATCCACTAATAATAATAGGTGTTGTCCAAGGAACAGCTACAGCACCAAAGGGTTCTAAAAATCCTGATTGGATAGCAAAGAACACTAAAACCCCTGAAGCTACAGGAGCACAAATAAATGGAATAAGCATAAAAGGATTAAAGACAATAGGCATCCCAAAGATAATAGGTTCATTAATATTGAACAATCCAGGTACAAGGGCTAGCTTTCCTAGTTGTTTAAAATGGGATGATTTGGCAAATAATACCATAGAGATCACTAAACCTAGTGTAAATCCAGATCCAGAAACGGTTACAAATTGATCTATTACTTGTCCAGTCACAATAAAGGCATTTTCACCAGCAATTAATTCAACCCCTTGATCTCTTAACTGTTGATTTGCCAATCCATTAGCACCTAATATTGGTCCCATAATGCCCATCACAACAAGAGGTCCATGTATTCCACACCACCACAACAAAGAAATCAATAAAGGAATCAAAATAGCTCCAGCAAGAGATGAGCCTAGATATTGCATAGGGGTCTGAAGAACTTCATAAATGATTTCTAAAGGTGTTTTTTGGAAGACTTTGTCAAAAATAGTATAAAAAATGGTAATACACACAGTAATAATAAAAAATGGTAAAATACTAGAAAACGCATTTGCTACGCCTGGGGGGACAGCTTCAGGAAGTACTATTTTCAGATTTTTTTTCATACACCAAGAATACATAAATCCAACAAATAATCCTAATAAAATAGAGCCTATAATTCCTTGTCCTCCAAGAAATCTAGTAGACAGAGCACCAGATACCAGTACTCCTTCATATGTCACAAAATGATTGTTGAGGATTAAAAAGGATACTATCCCTATAATACCAGCTGATACACCGCTATAACCTTCATTTTGGGTGTAGGTATAAGCAATACCAAATACCCCTAATAATGCGCCCATATGTAAGGTAGAATTAACAACTTGATAGATAGCCTTATCCCAAGCTATACCAAAAATATTTGCCATAAAATCAGTGTAGCCTTCAATAGGGACATTAGCAAATAGCAAAAACATTGCTCCTACTAAAGATGCAGGCATGGTATATAATAATCCGTCTCTTAATGCAATGACAGGCTTAGAAGTGATAAAGCCCATTACTCCTTGGAGTAAATAGTTAGATATTTTTTTCATGAAAAATTCCTTATCCTATATTGTGTTATGTCAGCCTTAATTATACCATAAAATTCTTATTTAGCAAGAGTTTTTCATTACAAGACACAAATAGTAAAAAATTTTCAATTATTTTCTATTTTGTTTTTATTCATGATGACAAAAGGGGTATATATTAGCACTGTAGATACTAAACACAATAGCTGCACCAGTATGCCTTTAATTCCACCCACTAAAAATCCACTAAGAAAAATAGGGGTAGTCCACACTACAAAAACAGTACCAAATATTTCTAAAAAACCTATAGAAATACAATAATATGTAATCGATGTGCTGATAATAGGTGCCATAATAAAAGGTATAAGCATATATTTATTTTGTATGATAGGCAGACCATATAAAATTGGCTCATTAATATTAAAAAACCCAGGAATCCAAGATAGTTTGAAGACTTCTTTATCTTGTTCTGTTTTAGCGGTTAAAAATAATGCTATGACTGCTCCCATAGTGAATCCAGATCCTGTGACAGAAACAAATTGATCTATAAATTGAGGCGTTACAAAATAAGGAGTTTGCAGTAATTCTCCATTTAGAATTTGCTGGTTAGTTAGTGCATTGGCAAGTAGAATAGGGAAAAAACTTGGGATAATAGAACCACCATGTACACCATACCACCACATGATAGTAATTACTAAAGAAAAAATTATCATTCCAAGTAAAGATCCAAAGAAACTTTGTAAAGGAAGTTGAATATATTGGTGTATAATAGATAAAAGAGTAGGGCAGAATAATTCGATCAAAATTGTTCCACTACTTATAATGATAAAAGGAAAAATAATAGCATAAGAATTCATTACAGCAGGAGGTATTCCTTCAGGAAGTTTACAATGAAGAGATATATAGGAGGAGATAATAAAATATAGATGACCTATAAGCGCTCCTATAATAAGAGCACTAATGATTCCTAGACTTCCAGAAAAAGTAGTATTAGTATCAAGGATCATAAAGATAATAGTTGCTAATATTCCAATACTTATTCCTTTCTTTTTTTTATTTTTTATATAGGTATAACTGGAGCTGAAAACAATAAATAATGAAATGTTATTAAAGATAGTACTAGATATTTTTTGGATAGGAAGATACCATAGAGATCCAAATAAAGAAGCCATAAATGTTTTATATCCTGATATAGGGAAATTTTGTAATAGTATAAAAAATGATCCCGTAATAATAATAGAAGATATTAACCCTATAGAATCCCTGATATGTGCTAGAATTTGGGAGGAGGCTATTTTTTCAGCTATTAGAATAGTTTTTTCAGAGTAGTCTTTTTTCATGGTATCTCACTTGTATATTATTGTTTGTACAATAATTATATACGAGACAAGAATAAAAGTCAATGGGAAAAATGTTGTTTCTATTCATGAAGCTAAGTAACTATAGGATATGAACAATTTTGTTTTTTATTATATCTATAAAAAAGAGCCCTTAATATAAGAGCTCTTTTTTAGTTTTTTTGTAGTTATTATTTTTCTAAAGTATCTACGATTATATCCTTTTCAGTAGTAGATGAATTATTCTCATCTTTATCATTAGAACAGGCAATAACCATAGTTAATAACATTAAACCTAGTAATATATTAAAATTGTTTTCATTCATAGAAACCTCTTTTCTATATTTACACATAAATTTATATACAAAATAATCAATAAGGCAAATAAATACTGAAGTTATTTTTTATTCTAAAATCTCTACAGAAGGAAGGTCTCTTATATTATCAAAATCATAAGAATCAAATTCAAAATCTCCTCCTGTAACACTTTTAACTTTAATAAAAGTAAGTTTATTATTTGTTAGGAGAGTATTATATATAAACTCTTTTTGATCAGCACCACCTGATCCATAGGAAAAATAGTGAATTTCTTCTGGACGAATATAAGGGATATTAAAAACTCGGTTAGGAGGAGTTTTCACTAGATAATCAGGTATCTGAGTATTTGTAGAAAAAGTGTTTAAGATAGATCCGTGGAGATCACCTAGAGATAAAAATCTATTATCTATTCGCATATTGTTTTGAGAGGTATTAAAATTTTTATCCATTAGCATCACAGGTAGATATTCAGTATTAAGTTCGGAGTTATGAAAATAAGTATTTCTATAAAAGTTATTTTGAGGGGAAGTTGATATAGAACGAACATATTTAAGAATACCAGTATACGGGGTAACCCCATGGTCAGCTACTACAATAATTCTTGTAGTATCATAAATATTTTGTTTTTTTAATATAGTAATTAAATTATTAAGCATACGCATATTATAAGTAACTTGCTGAAAAAGCACATCTTTTGTATTTTCTATAAATTTATAAGAGCTTCCAGTAGGGTATTTTGGAGAAGAGTGAGGAGCATGAGCTCCTTGATTCTCAAAATAATAAAAAACTGGTGTTTCTGTTTTTTGAGAAGAAATTAGAGATATAGAATTAAAAAATATCCATTGTGTTGGAAAATGATTACGCCAGTTAAAAGTAAATTGAATTTCTGCATGATTGGCTACTAAATTATTTTTTAATAAATAGGGAATATAGTAGTATAGAGAAATGTTGATAATAGGAATATTCATAAAGCGAATATCTGTATTAAGCCCGTTAGAAAGATCTGTTAAAGAATCTGCAAATGATATAGAAATATCAATATTATGGTTAAGTTTTTTTGATACTTCTTGAAAAGCTTTATCTGTATAATAATATGCTGAATTAAGGTGAAACTGTGGTTCTTTAGAGATGTTTTTCTTATTAATAGCATCACTTAATTGAATTTGTGGAGAATATTGATACCCTCCTATCATATTAGGAAGAGCAGTAAGTGTTCTTCCTAAGCTTAATGAAGTAACATTATCATAAAAAGTAAAGTCTTTAGTCCATGCTTTTTGTTTGTCATCCCATTGATTAGTAATAATATTTAACATAAGAGGGGTAGATATAGAGTCAAACATAAAAAAGAGAAGGTTAGGTTTATTAGAAGATAGGATGATTTTTTCATTGTTTTCATTTGAAGGAGGTGAAATTTTCACTTGAGTAAGAGTAAGAATGTTTTCTGTTGAATAAAACAACAAGAATAATAGTAAAATGGGTTTATAAAAATTCTTTTTTAGGGCAAAGATCGTAATAATAATACTGATAATAGGTATAATACCATCAAGAGCAAAATACCAAAAACTATATCCCAAAATAGATTTTGATGTAGTCAGAGTATTATTATCAATAAAAGTACCAAAATCATAGGAGGTGATTTTATAAAGGGATGTTCCAATAAGAAAAGTTAAAATAAGTCCAAGAATATAAAGGAATATTTTGGGGAGAAATCTAGAAGTAATAATTAATGTTATAAATAAAATAATACAGAGTAAGAGACTGTTTTGTAAATAAGGATTGTCAAATAAAAAATATTTGTTAATTGTCATTTCTTGAGAAAGAATCTGTACAGGGTAGGTCCAGAACACATAAAATAAGAAAGAAAATAAGCTCATAACAGGAAGAAAGTATAGTACAAATATATTTTTTAAAATGGATTTAGGATTATTCATAGAGAACCTCAATATTATTTTTATTCTTAAGTAAGAATTATACTATAAATAACTAATAAAATCAACAGCTATATTTATTTTATAATGTTGTACATTTCATGTTTTTAACATTGTAAATTTGACTTTTTATAAAAATAGATGTATGATATTAGTAAATAAACAAAAGCTATTAAATAGTTAAATCGGAGGGATTTATGTCCATGATTGTAGATATAAGAGCTAGAGAGATTCTTGACTCACGCGGAAATCCAACAATTGAAGCAGATGTTGAGCTAGAGAACGGTGTTGTTGGTCGTGCTGCTGTACCAAGTGGTGCATCAACAGGTGAAAACGAAGCTGT
>CAMQSH010000066.1 GCA_947036575.1 uncultured Brevinema sp.
AAAAAGTTTTCTCAAAGCAATGGGTGTTGGTCAAACGGCAAAAACTTCTTGGTTAATTCAATTACATGAGGGGCTTTTCAATCTCAAAAATACACTTGAAGATTTACTTCCAGAATTTGAAAAAATTAATAGCAAAGAATATGGCTTATATCAATTAAACGATTCCATAGGTGCTATTTCAGAGGTAGAGCAAGGATTAGAATCAGACCAAAAATTATATTACTTGATGGACAAGATACAAAAAGGACAACAATATTTTGATTTCCTAAAAAAAGAAGAAGAGATACAAAAAGAAGAACAAGAAATACAGAATTTAATTCAAAGACAAGAAGATATCAAAGAAACACTCAAGAACAAAGATGATGTTATTTTAGATATAGAGGACGAAATCGACGAACTATCTTTAGAAGCAATAAAATTACAAAAAAAAGAAGAAAGTGTTATCAACGAACCATATGCTGCTCATAAAGGATCTTTAGGAGATTCCATTTTAGAAGTCTGTGTGGGTGTATTGATGGTGGCTACCAGTATTTTCTTGGCTTATCAATCAATGGGTGTTGTAGATTTTAATATAGTCAAGGGATTAGCTTTGCTTTGTTTTGCAATAGGGATATTTTTCTTATTAAAAACATTCTTGTATAGTGCTTATGTGCAACAATTATCAGATAGCACAAAAGAAAGTCCTAATTACTTTCATCAGTCTATGATAGAAAAAGTCAAAAAAGATTTTGATAGGTTAAATGAAAAGTTAGATAATAAAAAAGATTTGTTAAATAAATCTAGAGAAGAAGTAGCTGAATTGAGAAAAGAAATAAAAATGCTCTTTTTAAAAACAGAAACACTCAAAAAACAACAAAGAAATAATTACAATCATGATCTTGAATTAGAAAAAATAGCACAAACGGTATTTTCTTTATACGAAACAATAGACCCTGCTCTTATCTATGAAAAAATGAATTATTGGCGTAGCTTAGTGGATCAAGAAAATCCATTCTTTGACTATGAGGGATTCCAAAAAGTTAAATATCAAAAAAATGAATTGATAGATCAGAGAAGTGATATTTCTAGTGAATATGAACGCTCAAAATCACATATAACATATACAGTTAGAGCCTTGATGGAAGAATTAAAAAATATAGATCATAAAGAAACAATAGAATATTTTTATCCTGAATTATCCAAACTTCAAATTAAAAATAAAGACCTTTCTGGCTACCATGAATTATTAGAAACAGTGGATGTATTAGTAGATCAAGTAAGTAAAGATAGATATAAATCAGAAAAGATCATGAATATTTATCATGGTATGGAATCAAATAGTGAAACATTACTAACAAAAACATTAGATTCTCCTTTTTTTGAATATTTGGTACAAAACTTTTTTGGTGGAAAATATAGACGCTTTGTAGCAGAACAAGTCCCTCAACAAGGGATAAAAATATTTGCAGAAAATGGACATGGAGAGAGATTCCCTTTAGAAACACTTGGTAATTCTGTATATGCTCAATTTTGGTTTGTGCTTCGCTTATCATTAGCAAAAACAATCTTAAACAATCAACCAGGTATTATTTTGCTAGACGATCCTTTTGGAACTTTTGATTCTATCAGAAAACAAAACTTCATAGATGTGCTTAATGCCTTAGTACATGAAGGTTGGCAAGTGATTTTAACGACGACCGACGATGAGATGATCTATAAGAATTTCGTTTCTTTATTTAGATCACAGCTAACGATAGTGGATTTAAATAAAGACTATTACTAATAGTTTTAACTTAATAAAATAAAAATTATATAAAAAATATGAGGATAAAAAATGAAAAGAATTATATTTATCTTGTTACTGTTTGTTGCTAATCTAAACTATGCACAATTAACTATAGAATCTAATGAAGTAGAAACTTACTACACACAAGCCATAGATGCTCGTTTTGCTGGTGATTTACCAAAATCAAGAAACATTCTAGAAAATCTCAAAGAAAATAATTTTACTAACGAATATGTTATGAGTTTATTAGTAGAAGTTTATGGCGAATATCTTACGGATTTGATTAAAAAACAAGACTCCCAGTTATTAAAAACAGCATACCCTGGTATAAGAGATAATATTGCTGAAATTTGGGATATGTTTCCAGAATCTTCAACAATACAAGAGAATAGCTTAAAAATTGCATGGATGGTAGGCGATAAAGAAATGGGTATGATCATGGCTGATCTTACTCTTAAAGAAGATCTCTCTAATCTCACAGCTAATTATTTTGCTGGTTTATATAGATTTACCCCTTCTACATATATTAATTCTGTTTCTTATTTTATAAGAGCTGCCTATGCTCCTTTAGAACAAGGTAAAGAACAATTTTCCTTTCAAAGCAGATTGTATTTAGGTGATATTTATTTAGAACAAAAGTTAAAACATAAAGCTTTAAAATATTATAACAAAGCCTTAGATCTTTCTACCACCCCCGAATTAATAGCTAAATTGGCCGTGTTAGAAACATATAGAATGGATTATGAATTAGCACTTTCTTTTTTTCAGAGTATTCCTTTAGCTATCATGACTCCAGAATTATTTGACACTTACATTGTGGCTTTATGGGGTGAAGGGTCAGAATCATCAAAAACGATGATGAATTTTCTCTTATCCCAAAATAAAGTCAATCCTAAATTTGCTCAAGCTCTTGTTCAAGCACAATTAGGAAGAACACAAAGAGCTTTGCGTATTTTAGATGAAGATGCTTTTGTTCAAAAAGAATTACCATTGAGTTACAATTTTATCAAATTAGAATTATTAAATCGCTTAGGACAAAAAGAAGGGCTAGATCAAACAAAAGCTGATCTTGGTAAAGCTGCCTATTATGCACAAAAAAGTCCTTTAGCAGAAGAATATCTTTTACCTTTATCACGAACACTTGATACTAATGGAGAAATCGCTTATATTTTAGGGAAGATAGCGAGAGAAAATTTGGATATAAATCAAACAATTAAGTATTATGAAGAATCCTTATCTAAGAATAAGACCTTATATATATATTCAGAACTAATAGAAGAAAATCTTTTATTAAGAAACTTTGATTTGGTAGATACTTTAATTGTAGAAGCACAAGAAAATACTACCATAGATACGAATTGGATGCTCTTTATGGATGCTTATATAGACTTTATGAAAGAAGACTATATATCTGCTGAGCAAAAAACATTAGAAATTGCTAAAAAATTATCTTATAATAATTTGGTAAATAATTTGTTAGCAAGTATTTATAGTCAATTAGAAAAATATGATGAGATGGAATTATTATTGGAAAATCAACTAAAATTTGATCCTTCTGATCTTACAACTAAAAATCATTTGGCATATTATTATGCTACCGTGAATAAAAATCTTGACAAAGCTCTAGCTCTATCTTTATCTACGATAGAGGAAAATTCTGAAGATATCGTGTTTTTAGATACCTTAGCTTGGGTTTATACGATTAAAAATGATTTAGAATCAGCACAAATAATTTTCACCAAGATAGAAGGAAAAATAAATCCTTTGGATTCTTCTTATAGCATGATAGAAATATACGCTCATTTAGGATATTTTTATAAAAAAATAGAAAATACAGAAAAATCAAAATTATATTTTGATAAGGCATTTAAAATAAATTCACAGGATAAGTATCTAAATAAAATATACAATAAAGAATAAAAACTTGAGCTTTAAAGGCTGATAATTGCAAATGTTTGGACGGCAATTTTGAAAAGGTCTAGAAAAGAATTTTTTCCTCGATTAATTTTTGGCTTGTTTTTTGTCTATATATTACTTCTCGCTTGTTTCAATATTCTCATTGTTTTAAATAAGAATACAATTGAGTTGTTTTTGGCAGACCTCTTAGAAGCAGAAAAAGTTTCTATAGGTAATGTGTCGAATTTACCCTTAGTTTTTATCAGTGGAACTGATTTTGAGATAGTGGTGAACGAGGAAATTTCTTTGCGTGTTGAAGGGGTTTATATCCATTATCGATTTTTTAGAATTGTGACACAAGAATTTGAAAAAGTGCTCAAAGAAATTCAAATAGAAAATATCATTGCTCGTGGACATAATATAGGTCTTAAAGAGTATGAGGAAAAATTGCTGGATAAATTTACTGATAAATTTGCTGAAAAAGATAGCGTCTCTCCTCCTCTAAATACAGAAGAATTACTAGAACAATTACAATTTGAAGTAAAGATTAAAAATGTTTCTGTGGTTCTTAACGTGATGAAACAATTTTGGTATACTCTTGATGTTAAGGGGATTAATTTTGGCATGGAAGAGGGTGGGGTTTCTTGGAAGGCACTCATCAATGTGAATGCTAGATGGAGTAATATGCTCTTATTGGCTGATGGTCAATTTACCACTGAAGGCTCGCTTAAGGAATTTCAGTCATTAGATGGTTTTGCCAATCTTAATATCAGAAATTTAAACCTTATTGGGATTCCAACTATAAGATCTAATTTTGTTATCAATAGCTTTTTTACAGAAGGAAAGCCAAGAGTCACTGTAAATGATGTTTATAAAACTAATAATATCGTACTGAAAAATGAAAAAGATTTCTTCTTTTCTTTTAAAAGAACTTTTGCTATTAAATATGCTGATTTTGAGGAATCTACACTCTTAGATTATGTATTCAAACCAGGGACTTGGACTTTTGATTTAAATATAGAAAGGAAAAAGGATTGGATGCTAAACTTAAACTTTGAGTCTTCTCAACACCCAGAATATGGTTTAGATGTGTCAATCAATTCTATAAAACAAGATAAACTATATTCAGCAATAGTTGATCTTAACTCTCATTTTTTTGGTGCTATAAAAGGAGATCTACTAGTTCCTATTAGAAAGGGACTCTACCCTTTACCTCATGGATCATTATATTTAGATGATGTTCGCTTTATTTTAAATGGATTGATCTTTTCAGGAGATGTCATTGTAGATTCTGTTCCTAATAAAAATGAAATGGATTTGACTGCTTTTGATGTGAAGATGAATGGGGGATTGATAGGCGATACTTCTGTTAAATTTGAATTTACTCCAGAGGGTGTGTTTAATATTTATCCTAAATATCTAATGGGTGCAGCCTTAGAAGTGAGTGCTTCTATAGGTAGAAAAATCACGGTAGATTTAAAAGCGTTAGATGTAGATGGTGATTTTGTTGCTCAAAATATTAAGATACCTATTTTTGGTATTAAGGACTCCCGATATAGGGGTGAGATTAATATGTTTAAAAAACATAGATCCCTACCATTTTTTCTTAATGGCTATTTAAAAGGCTTTCTCGATGAAGAAGAACAAATAGATGCTATTATATCTTTAGAAGATGAAAAAATTGATATTACTCGATTTCATATTATCAATCCTGATATTTTATTAGATGGTACAGTTTTAATAGAATCAAAACAATCTAATACCTTAGTCACTATTGATGCACAAGGGAGCTTTAATAGCAATGATCTTATCCCTATCGATATCATTGTTGATGTTCAAAAATATGATGTTACCGTAGTTGGGCTTGTCGATGAACAAGTGCAGGTAAACACCTTAACAAAAGATTTAAACACAGATTTTACGGTATTATTTGATAGGTACCCTTTAAAAAAACTAGGGGTAGGAGGATTTTTAGATGCTCATTTAGTGATGGGTTTTGATGAAACATCTGTCACGAGATTTTCTATACAAGAAGCTATTTGGAATGTTGGGGATAGAAAAATCAAATTAGATTTTGACACCTCACAAAATACCAATACAGGATTTTTAGATACTACTTATTTGGGAATAGGATTAGACAATGATAATTTAGACGCTTATGGACATTTTTCTTTCTTAGATTCTGGGTTTTCAGGAGCATTCCGTTTTGATAGGGGTGGCAGTTTTCAATTTAAATTGGGTCGTTATGTCGTTAAATCACAGATAGATATTAAAGATCTTACCATAAACAACATATTAAATTTGGATGTTTTTGATAGAGCGTCTTTTTTGAGAACAGAAGAAACAGAGGTGGTTTTACTTGACTTAAATACCAGTGTTGAGGGAATATGGTCAGACCTACTGTATAAGGGTTCTCTCAATATTGAGGGAAAAGATAATGATAGTTTCCGTTTTATAATTTCTGATTTTGTTGTTTCAAATACAGGGGCGTCTTTGACTAATTTACGATTAAGGCATTCTCGTATGAATTTAGATTCTGATATTTCTTTAATTAATACCAATGATAATTTACATGCACTTTTATCTGGTTCTGTTACTTTTGATGATATACTAAAAACTGATTTTGATCTTGATTATATGACGGTATCAAATCAAGGATTATTAAAGTATAAGATTCCCAATTTATATTTCTTATCTAAAAAACCAATGACACTCAGTGGTCAAGTAATCCACGATACGAATCAATATTTATTTATTTCTGACAGCATTAAGAATGGTATAGTGGGCACACTAGAAATGAATAACAATAAAAGAGTATGGGATGTTTCTTTCTTGAGTGATAGTATGAAATTTATTAGTGAGGGTGTCCTTGCAAATAACAATATTCAAGCAGCAATCAATTGGAATATTTTCTTAAAAAAATTATCACTCAGTGGTGATGTGCGTAAACTCAAAGGAGACTTAGCTTTAAATACTACTGTTGAAGGAAAATTGGATAATCCAATAGTCAATGGAGAATTAGTAGGTCAAGATATCAAAGTTTCTTTAAAATCCTTAAGAAATAAATTAGAAATTAATGGCAAGCAAGCTATATATATTACAAATAATCAAGTTACTATTCCAGATATTACAATCAATGCAACTAGTGGTGGTGGAATTGGTGGTGGAGGGGAATTCACTCTAGATGGATATACTTCTATTCAAAACCAAACTCTAGGAGCTACAGATATTCGTTTTTATAGTAAAAATAATAAAGCTAATAATGATGACTCTTCTCTAAATTGGAATATGGATGTTCCTTTTCTTTCTGTGAAAGGAAAAACTTATATTAATGATATCAGTCTCAGTGGGACTATTGATGATTTGATACTAGCTGCAGATATTAGTACGGAAAATTTAAATCTAGGATTAGAATTAAATGATACTCTAGGTTTAACAGGTACGGAACAAGAAGAAAATCCTCTTCTTGCTATACTTGGTTTATTGGATTTAGATATTAATATTGATATGAAAAATAAATCTCGATTTCTAAATCAATTATTCGATTTAGAATTTGAACAACGAAAGCCTATTTCTATTCAAGGAAATATAGGAGATGGTACGGTGGTATTTACAGGTGATTTTAATATAGAAAAAGGAAATGTGTCTTATCTCAATACTGATCTAAAAGTGAACACAGGCGTAATGCAATTCTCTGGTGATAGGGGAGACGCTTTTCCGTATATTTCATTAAATACAGAAACTCCTAGAAATTCACAAAATGAACTAATAGATATTTATGTTGGTTTTGAAGGTAAATTACCTAATTTTGAATTATCACAAATTTCCTCAACCCCTGCAAAATCAAGATCAGAATTATTAAATTTAATAGGATTTGGTGCTATTGGAGATGCTAGTAGAGCAACATCATCACAGAAATCATCAGCTGAAGATCTACTTGCTAGTGGAGTTGGAGTGGCTGAAAATGCTTTCTTTACCGCACCTCTAGCTCGGCGTATCCAACGAATAATACCTATTGATACCCTCCAAATAAAAACAGATGTATTAGGAAATCTAACACGTTCTGTATATAGTGGTTCAGGAGCAGTGACAGGATTGAGTATTCTCCACGGTTCAGAATTAGAGGTGGGTCAATATTTACCTGGTATTACAGGTTTACAAGTAAAATATAATTTACGATTAGAATCTCCCGATAACTCTAGTTTAGACTCAGGCAGTTTAAATCAAATTCATACAGTAGGTGGAGAATATTCATTCTTTTTACCCTATAGTTGGCAGGGTGGGCTAGGTATAAATGCACAAATAGAAGTAGCCCCAAGTGCTCAGTCAACTACTGAATTAGAAGGTAAGGGTGAATTTTCTCTTAAAAAAAGATTTTAATGATCTCTATTTTTGCAAGATACTTGATATTTTCTCATAAAAATAGTATACTAGTTAAATAAACTATTTTCTGCTTTTACTGCTCTAATGATGTAGTGCTATGTTTTTTAGCTTAATCATTAATATAATTTGGAGATCTCTATTGAAATTTTTTACAAAAGTTTTTTTAATCTTAAGTTGTTTATTTGCAACTCATGTATATACTCAAGATATGACAAAAGTCGTGGCAGAAGTCAGATTTCAAGGACTTAAAGCAACAAGTGAAAACGATGTTCTCAATGTTGTTCAATTAAGACCTGGAGATATGTTCACTACAGAAAAATTAAATTTTGCTCTAAAAGATCTATACGCTATGCAACGATTTCAGACAGCAACAGTTGATATTAGTAACACTAGAGAAGGGGTGGTGATCACCTTTATTGTGACGGAAGAATCCTTAATAGATAGAATCGTCTTTGAGGGTGTTTCTCGTTTTAAAGCGGGCAAGCTCAAAGATAAAATTGACCTTAAAGAAGGGATGGCTTTTAGAGAGGCTGCTGTTCGTGCTGCTGTTTATGACTTAAAACAATATTTTGAAGAAGAAGGGAATTTAGAATCAGAAGTTTCTTATCGTTTAGCCCCTATCAAACAATTACCTGGTCAGTATGATCTGATTTTTGAAGTTGCAGAAGGTCCAAAAATTGTTGTTAGAGATATTATTTTTACAGGAAATGATTCTTTCAAAGCAAGTAAACTTCAAGGTATTATGAAAACCAAAAAAAAACTAGGGATTTTCCGTAGTGGTGTTCTTAAAGAAGAAGAATTTGCTATAGACAAAGAAATAATTCAAGCTTTTTATCAAGAAAATGGTTATATGGATATGACTATCCCAAATTTTACTTGGGATATCGAAGATATTGTTTCCACAAATAAAAAAGGTGAAATCACCAAAACAGTACGTGGTATTGTGTTAAGAATAGGTATCAAAGAAGGACTTCCTTATACTGTTGGAGATTTTTCTTTTGAAAATAATACTATTTTTTCAGATAAAGAATTATTCAAATTCCTAACACTCAAAAAAGATGATGTTTATAACAAAACTCAAATAGAACAAAATAGAGCTACGATTTATAAAAGTTATGCGGATAGAGGATATTTATTTGCAAATATATCTGCAGTACAAGAAAAAAGAGCAGACAATATTATTGATACGGTGTTTGTCGTCTTTGAAGGTTCTCGTGCCCATATAGAAAATATAAATGTTCGTGGTAACACCAAAACTTTACCTAGTGTTATTAAAAGATATATTCAAATTAAAGAAGGCGAATTATACGTCAATAGTAAATTGGAACAAAGTTATAATAGAATTATGCAAACGCAATTTTTCTCAGATGTGCGAGTAGAGCCTTCCCCTGGTAGTGCTGAGGGCTTAGTGAATGTAGACTTTGTAGTTACGGAACAACAAACAGGGATGATAGAATTCCTTGTTGGTTATGGAACGGTTAGTGGATTTAGTGCTGGTATCAAACTATCAGAAAAAAATCTTCTAGGACGAGGATTGCAAATTTCTATACGTGGTGAATACGGTGAGTACAGACAATTAGGTGAAATCACCTTTACAGAACCAGCTATTTTTAACTCTCCTTTCTCTATAAGTTTTATTCTTGGTGTTTTTAACAATCAATATATAG
>CAMQSH010000067.1 GCA_947036575.1 uncultured Brevinema sp.
CTTTGACAATAAAAAGAGACAAAGCAAGAGAAAAATATTATAAAATTAAAGGAAGCGTATGGACGATAAATGATCTCTATGAAAGTGAGCAGCGAGGTCAGTATTTACCAGAATTTATTAAAACAACGATTAATAGTCTTCCAAATTTTGCAATGGCAGAATGTTGGGTATGTGTTGATGATAATGAAACTCAAAAAATCTTAAAAGATGCTGGAATGAAATTAGTATATGGTGGAATTTCTTTGAGAAGGGAATTGTAATATTATTTATTTATCCCTATAAAGGATAACATTCTTTCCATTTCACCATTATTTCTGTAAGAATAAAACTTTTTTGTACCATCATTATCTAAAGAACAATGAGTGCAATAATTACTAGGACGTATATTTTGACTAGGGATACCAAGTTCTAACAAATCCTTAATAAGGATATCTTCCATGGGGAGGTATCCTTTTTCTGTAGGACAAGAGATATTAAACTCTTTTAGAATATCAGCACCTACTTCATAGCAAGAGTAACAGATATGAGGCCCTATTTGTATTTGAAGATTTGTAAGAGAAATTTTGAAATCTTGTACCATTTTTTGTATACTTTTAATAGTGATTTTTTTTTGTAATCCTATTCGTCCACTATGGACAATACCTACTGTTACTGTGATAGGATCATATAAAAATACAGGGATACAATCTGCTGTTGTAACAGCGATTAGCTGAGTTTTTTGGTTTGTAATAAAAGCATCGGCATTAAGAGAGAGATCGTCTGTATTAATGTTTAAAGTAAGATCTGTGTGAATAAGTTTAGCCGTAGTAAGGGAATCCATCTGATAAAGGTCTATTAATTGTTGATGAAAAGAGGGGATCTGATTGGGGATTATAAGTTTGTTAGAACAATTACCAAATTTACGTGTGGTAATACCGGCAACGATATTGGGAAAATCTTTGAAATACTCTATTATCATCCTACCCTCAAATATTTTTTTTGTTGATAAATAATATCATATATTCTTTAAAATAGCTAGTATTAAGGACTATTGTTATTTTTAAAAATGGTGTAAATATTTGGGTATAATTGACTTTTTTTCAAAATTAAGATATAATGTGGGGAATACATTATTTTTAAATTGCCTGGAGGCTCTTTTATGAAAAATCAAAAGTTTTCTTTTTTTTATAATCGCTTGATTTTTATTATTTCTTTGGGACTTGCTTTTTTTACAGGAGTTTTTGTTAATGACCTTAAACAAGATAAAGTTGGGGGGAATCTATTTGGACAAGATACTGTAATTGACGAAAATTATTTTCGTTATTATGATATGTTTAGACAAGCTTATAAAATCCTTCAGGATGAATTTGTAGATGCCGAAAAAGTAGATGCAAAAACTTTGCTTTCTGGTGCTATTAAAGGAATGTTAGCTTCAACAGAAGATCCTTATACAGACTTTTTAACCCCTGAGATTGCTGAAGAATTTGCAGCAGGGCTTAATGCAACTTTTTATGGAGTTGGAATACGTATAGAAATGCGTCATGGTTGGCTTACTGTGGTTGCTCCTATCAAAGGTACACCAGCAGCAGAAGCAGATTTACAAGCTGGAGATCAAATTATTGAAATTGACGGAGAGACAACTAAAGGTTTAACTTCTCTAGAAGCAGTTGGAAAAATCAGAGGTGAATTAGGAACAGCAGTGGAATTCACCATTGGCAGACCTGGTATTCTACAACCTTTTAAAGTATCACTAAAACGTGCTAAGATTGATATTGATACTGTGGAATATGCTGTAATACCACATAATGATCAAAAAATTGCTTATATTAAAATTATTGAATTTGGAATTCCTACAGAAAAAGAATTTGAAACAGTATTAAAAAAAGCTCTTGCAGAAACTCCCGACAGTATTATTCTTGATGTAAGAAATAATCCTGGTGGTTTATTATCTGGGGTAGCAAAAATAGCTGATATGCTTTTAGAAGAAGGTTTGGTTGTTTATACAAGAGGACGGGTAGCTTCTGAAAATTTTGAATTTAAAGCAAGTACAAGAAATACCTTGATTGGTAAAAATATACCTCTTACTATTTTAGGAAATCAGGGTTCAGCTTCTGCTTCTGAGATTTTAATAGGGGCTCTTAAAGATACTGGAAGAGCAGTATTTGTAGGGAAGAATACTTTTGGTAAAGGCTGTGTACAAAAAACTTATCCTCTTTCTGATGGCTCTTTACTCAAATATACCATTGCAAAATATTACTCACCTGCAGGTAATATTATAGCTAATATAGGAATTAAACCAGATGTTGAAGTAGGATTATGGTATGATACCTTAACAGATGCTCAAAAAACTAGTGTCATCCAAATTCAAATGACTAATTATATTGCAGATTTTTTACAAGAAAACAAACAAACTGTAACAGAGGAAAAAATTGATCAATTACATACTGTATTGGTAAAAGATGGTTATAATATTACAAGAGAAGTTTTAGGATTTGTGATTTTACAACGCCAACATGCAACTTCAGATGATATATACAATCTTACTTTAGATGCTCAATTAGTAAAGGCATTAGAAATTGCTACAGATAATAGGATAGCAACTAATTATCAGTATTTTCATACCGCTAAGACACTTGAAGAGTTAAAAGTTTTAGAAGAAAAGGCGTTAGAAGAATTTAAAAATCAATCTGAAACAAATAAATAACACTAACGAGGAAGATATGTCGTGGTTTAACCTAAATAATAAAAAAAATGCTAATACAATAGAAAAACATAGTAATGTCCACAAATGTAAAGAATGTTCTGCTTCTTCGCCAATAGACAAATATATTATGAATTATAAAGTGTGTCCAAAATGTGATAATCATGATAGAATAACAGGAATAGAAAGAATGGATCTCATTTTAGATAGTAATTCTTTTATTGAAACTAATGCAGATCTACTATCAAAAGACTTTTTAGATTTTTTTGATGGAGAGGTTTTTTATGAGAACAAATTAAAAACAACACGCCAACAAAAAAATATCAATGATGCTGTTAGAACAGGAAAAGGTACTCTTAATGGAGTTCATGTGAATATTGCTTGTATGGACTTTGGATTCATGGGTGGAAGTATGGGATCTGTTGTAGGTGAAAAAATTACTAGAACTATAGAACTTGCTACCAAAGAAAAAACACCTGTGATTATTGTTTGTGCTTCTGGAGGTGCTAGGATGCAAGAAGGAATTGTTTCCTTAATGCAAATGGCTAAAACTTCAGCAGCTTTAGAGAGACATAGTGAAGCAGGATTTGTATATATTTCTGTGCTTACTCATCCTACTACAGGTGGGGTATCAGCTTCTTTTGCAATGCTAGGGGATTTTATTGTTGCTGAACCAAAAGCTTTAGTAGGCTTTGCAGGTCCTCGTGTTATTTCTCAAACAATCAAACAAAAATTACCTGAAGGTTTTCAACGTGCTGAATTTGTTCAAGAACATGGGTTCGTGGATATTATTAGCCATAGAAAAGATCTAAAAGACACATTATCAAAATTAATTTATTATACGAGTTAACTATGAGTATTACACAAGGTAACGAAAATGTACAAATTTTATCTGGATTGGTTGCTAATAATCTTCAAAAATCTTATGGAAAACGCCTTGTTGTAAAAGGTATATCTATACATGTCCAACCAGGTGAAGTTGTAGGACTTTTGGGACCGAATGGAGCTGGAAAGACAACGACTTTTAGTATGCTTGTAGGATTATTAAGACCTAATGAAGGTGAAGTACTGTTGGATGGGGATAATATTACTCACCTTCGTATGTATCAGCGTGCTCGACGAGGGGTAGGATATCTTCCTCAGGAATTATCTATTTTTCGTAAACTGAGTGTAGAAGATAATATTAGAGCTGTACTAGAAATTCGTGGATTAGAAAAAGAAGAAATAGATGCCACTGTTGAATCATTGCTAACAGATTTAGGTCTTCATAAAATTAGAAAACAATTGGGTTATACTTTGTCTGGTGGTGAAAAACGAAGAACAGAAGTTGCTCGTATTTTGGCTATACAACCTCGTTTTTTATTAATGGATGAACCATTTACGGGTATTGATCCAATAGCTATTGCAGATATTCAACGCTTAGTTTTAGAATTAAGAAGTAAATGGGGTTTAGGGATTCTTATTACAGATCATAATGTTCGTGAAACATTAAAAATTGTTGATAGAACTTATATTTGTTATGATGGACAAATCCTTGTTAGTGGTACAGCTCAAGATCTTGTAGAAAATGAAGAAGCTCGACGTACCTATCTTGGTAGTGACTTTACAATTTAAAAACACAGATAGACTTTTTGGAGAAGGTCTATCTATTTTTATTTAAATAAAGAGGTAGTAGTGATTACAACAATTACATTAAATCCAGCAGTAGACTATCACCTTAGCTTAGATGTTTTAACAGAAGGGCAAAGTTTGTCTTCTAAGAAATCTAAATATTTTGCTGGTGGTAAGGGAATTAATGTTTCTAATGTTTTAAAAAATCTTAAAAAACCAAGTAATGCTCTTGCTTTTTTAGGTGGATTTACAGGGGATTTTATTCAATTACTTACAAAAGATATCTTAATAAAAATTCCTATTCAAGATACAACACGTATTAATACGAAAATAAAAACATTAGAAACAGAGACAGAAATTCATGGAGTAGCACCAAATATTTCTTCTGAAGAGTTTATAATATTAAAACAAAAACTAGAATCTCTGGATATGGATTATCTTGTATTATCAGGATCTTTACCACCTAGTTTACCAGCAGATACTTATCTACAATTAATTCAAACTGTTTCCTCAAAAACCAAAATTATTCTTGATACTAGAGGTCAAGCATTACAAAAGGCTATTATTAGTCCCAATATATTTTTATTAAAACCAAATAAAGTAGAATTAAGTGAATTTTTTAATTGTCCAATTGATACAAATAAAGATATATTAGTATATGCACAAAAAATGTATAAAAATTATAATATACAATTTTTAATAATTTCCATGGGTAGTGAGGGGGCTTATTTTCTTTATCAAGATTTTATCTATTTTGCCAAGGGATTAGAAGGTGCTTTAATTAGTAGTGTTGGTGCAGGAGATTCTATGATAGCAGGTTTTATTTCTCGATATATTGATACTCAAGATGCTATAGAATCTTTTAAATATGCTATTGCTTGTGGTAGTGGGACTGCTTTTTCCCACGATCTTTGCACCCTAGAAAAAGCTAACGAATTATATAAAAAAGTTATAGTAGAGTCAATATAAAAAATATAAATATGGGAGTAAATTATGAATAAAGTTACTAACTTAATAAGTAGAAAAAATATTTTATTGAATATAGAATTGTCTTCTAAAGATGATGTTTTGAAATATATTGCAACACATTTTGTGGAGCAAGGACATGCTTGTTCTGTAGAATTAGTACTTGCTGAAATGTATAAGAGAGAAGCTATGGGAGCGACTATTATCGATACTCACTTAGCAATGCCTCATGCAAAATCAAAAGATATCACTAAAGCGGGAATAGTGATCCTTCGTTTGAAAAACCCTGTCGTTTGGAATACTGAAACTAAAGAAGAGATTTCTTTAGTTATTATGTTAGGTCTTACAGATCATCATAATGATCTTCATATTGAAGTGATTTCTGAAATTAGTCAAGTACTATTGGAAGAAGATGGAATTCAGAAATTATTAAATTTTGGTACTACTCAAGAAATAGTACATTTTTTAGATAAGGGTGTCTATTCTTTAGAAAATGATAATAGCTAAAAATATTTGAAAATAAAAAACAGTTCTATTATTAGAACTGTTTTTTATATTATGTATTTGAAAGTTATTTATAATAGGGGTAGGTGTCTTGTAATAGGATCAATCAATTCTGTAGGTGCAGGACCAAATCCAAGAGCCGTGAGTGTCGGTTGTCCCCCAAATTCTGTTTTACCAGCATCCTTAATAATAGAACAAGCTAATCCTGTAGCTTTTATTTTTTCCCAAAGCTCTAAAAGTTCCTCTTCAGAATGCACACCTACAGCGATTTTGGCTTGACCATAAGTAAACCACTGTTCTACATGATGTGCTGTATCAGGGCGGGAAAGACCATCAAAAACAGCACTTACAGAAGCATGTGCTCCTTGAGCTATTAATTTACCTTTACGAATACCATTAGTATTTGGAAATCTAGTACGAATAATAAGAATTTGTTTCATAAAATACTCCATATAAGAAAAACCGCCCCGAAGGACGGTTTCTAGCGGGAGAAGGGATTTGAACCCTCGGCCCTCGCCTTGGCAAGGCGATGCTCTACCCCTGAGCTACTCCCGCGCGTTATCGATTTTCTTGCGAAAGGTGGGACTCGAACCCACACACCTTTTGGGCACTAGATCCTAAATCTAGCGTGTCTACCAGTTTCACCACTCTCGCTAATGAATTTTTTTATTAAAAAAAAATAGAGATGTTAGAATAGACCTTCATCTCACGCCCAGTAGGATTCGAACCTACGACCTACGGATTCGAAGTCCGTTGCTCTATCCAGCTGAGCTATGGGCGCACAAAACAAGTAACTAGTAATATTGAACCCATAGCCTCTAAATCACAAACTAATGCTTTTTAATTAAGCTATGGGTTCATAAATGGGTGAGTAATGGGATTCGAACCCACGGCCCCCGGAACCACAATCCAGTGCTCTAACCAACTGAGCTATACCCACCATATCGTGCCTGACAGGATTCGAACCTGTGGCCAACGGCTTAGAAGGTCGATGCTCTATCCAGCTGAGCTACAGGCACATCACATTTTTACTTCGGGGTAGTAAGATTCGAACTTACGGCCCCCTGTTCCCAAAACAGGTGCGCTAACCGAGCTGCGCTATACCCCGTAAAATAGTAATATATTATAGAATGAAAAATCAATAATGTCAATACTTTTTTAAAAAATAAATATATTTATTTTTGTTAATACATTTGGGTGATTCTTAATTTATATATATTCTTTTCCATAAAATCTGTGGTGGCGGTACCAGTTTCAGTTTGTCCACCTATTAGTATTAATTCATCTTTATAAGCTACAAGCTGAGCACCGTATAAAGGTTCTTGTGGGTTAGTAGCAAAGCCTGTAGTAGCTTTAAACCAATCTACACCTTTATTTGAAGAATAGTAAATATCTCTAGTTTGTGGATCTAATAAATAAATAATGCCATTATGAGCTGTTCCTACTAGTGGCCCACCATTTTGATGTGGCTTAGGTGGTGCGACAGAACCTGCAGGTGCATTAGGATCAGGGGTAAGACCATTATTTACTGGGTTCCAGTTGGTTCCATTATTTGTACTAGTCCATACATCATTAGTAGGAATAGCTACATCATTAGCTGAAGTTTGTGTCATACCACCAACGAGAACCAATGTTTTTCCTATAGAAAACACTCTTGAGTGTATTCGAGGTGTCCAAATAGTTCCAGAAGTTTGTATTGAACGCCAAGAACTAGGTCTAGAGCTTCTTACATCAGATATATATATTGTATTATCAAATGTTCCATGAAGTGGAGCTAGTGTTGAATCAATAGTCCCACCCATAATATATAAATGATTATTGTGAGCTACTATAGAAGAGTGGTATCTTTGCCTAAAGGGAGTTCTTACATCAGAAGTATTCCATGTTGTACCAATATTATTAAAAGAAAATCTATCATCTCGAATAGCTCCAGTACCATATGACCAAAAAACATCTTTAGTATGAGTTTGTGATTGTTTAGTTGTAGCACCTACCATTTGTTGGAAACCTAGTTGGTGTGCTGCTGTGCTACTTAATACAAGTCCATTTGCGCTAGAGTTAAGGGTTGCAGTAGTAGCATTCCTAATATTTTTAATAGTATAAATATTATTATAAACAGCTTGTAAAAGACTGACAGTACCGGAGCCAGTTTTTGGTATATTACTAAAGAAACTTCCAGCATTTGTATATCCACCAACGAGATGAATAATACCAGTATCAGATTCTACATATGCTTGAAACCCAGAGCGTCCATTTATAGGAGCTGTAGTAGGAGTTCCATCAGGTTCAAGAACGTGCCCTAGCACAGAATTTTCTATTTTTCGTAAATTTGCTAATGTTATAGTAAAAGGACTTACATCTTCAATAGGTTTTAATCTTGTTTGAAAAATAGGATTATTAAAATCATCTTCAGTATTTGCTATTGTAACAGTGCTAATATTTCCTTCACTAGTTATTGTTAAAAATTTGTCAGAGTAGGTTTGAGAGCTATCATTACGAAAATCTAAAAGTTCAAAAACTCCACTTGTTGAAGTTGGTCCTATTAGATAATCTTCTTCAGTAAAAATATCTCCGTAGGTTCTTGTAATACGTATAGAATCTTCTTCTTTATTAAAAAACCAACGAGAAGTTTTAAGAGGGTTATATGAGTCTTGAACTTGAGAAATAAACTCAATAAATGTTTTATCTAAATAAGGAGCTAAAGAACTATCTAAAACACGAAGAGAACTAAAAAAAGCATATTCCCAAGTAAAGACATTTTCAAGGTCTCTTTTAAGATTTGCTATAACTTCACCACGATTGTCACCTGTAAAAGGCTTTTCAAGAATTTGTAATCTTGGGAATTCATTATAAAAATCAAATTTTATTCCTAGTACAGTCCCACTATATTCATAAATTGCTGAAATATCAGATAAACTTTCTACAAATCTTAAATCATGTTCAGTAGAGGAAAAGCTGTCTCCATTTTTTATACTTTTGAGTAATTTAGCATGAACAAATTGACTTGGATTTAATGCGGTAATACTAAGATATTCATTATCCTCTGGTCTAAAAATACCAGCAGCAGATGTTTTGATGATAGGGCTAAGAACATGAAGGGTATATAAAGCAGGACTGTCTAATTTTGTGCCTGAAGTAACATCTTTGTTACCTGTAGCGCTTTCTAAATTTTTTGTTGCATTTATTGCTAAAATTCTACTGTTTTGGATTGTAATTCCAAGTTCTGTTCCTCTCATAAAAATACCAAGATAATTATCATTATAACTACCCCAGCCTTCAAGTTTATAAGTAATTACATTATCACGATAAGCTTCTCCTTCAAGAAGTTTGTAATAACTATTTATGCCACCATTTGCATTGTGGATTAATACATGCTGTTCTTTAGAAAAGAATATATATGATAAGCCCCCAGCTTTTTCAAATAATAAACCACTAACAGGATCTAAAATTGTAGGATCTACAATACCTGAGACGGGTGGGATAATAGTACAAAATGAGGTTATTAGTAATGATAATAATATAAAAACTTTTTTCATGGAATACTCCTGAATATTTAAAAATAAGATATGTTACCAGTATAATATATAAAATTATTTTTGATTAACGTACAATATATCGATTTTATTATGATAAAAGATTAACTTTTTATACATATTTTATTTAATATGAGTAAAATAATCTTTATTTAGTCTAATAATTAAAATAGATATACATATTATAACAGATATATAAATATATTTCAAGAGTTAGAACTTATAGATTAATCTTTTTTAATGAGTATTTGATGTTTTATTAGTATAGGAGCGACAATGTTTGTTAGAAAATCTGTCGTTT
>CAMQSH010000068.1 GCA_947036575.1 uncultured Brevinema sp.
TTAAAAATTTGAGGCCCCTATGACAAAATGGTATGTTTTATTTATCTTTTTTATTACTTTAACTCCTATAACATCAACTACTCAAAACAGTTACCCTCAATATGATAACAATGAAGCCTATTCATCTGATGCCTTAAATCGTCTTTATATTGTAGGCTTACAATATCTCAATAATAATGAATTAACTCAAGCTGAGATTTCTTTTAGAAGTATTATTGCTTTTCCTTTTAGAAGTAAAGATTGGCGTACAACTCGTTATTACAAAGGTAAAGCTCATTTTTATTTAGGAGATATTTATTTTATCCAAAAAAGATATGATAAAGCAGTTTATAATTATCAACAAATAGTACAAGAATATGCAGAAATTGAAGAATATTCTTACGCTCTCTATAAACTAGGAAGAAGTTTAATCTTAAATAAAGAAGAATCCAGAGGTATAGAAGTGTTAAAAGACTATAATTATAATTATGGTACTAAAGATCAAAATGCAGATAATACTCTTTATTGGATAGCTCAAGGATATATAGGTGCAGAAAATTACAATGCAGCTCTTCAAATATTACATCAAATTTTAAGAGATTTTCCTAATTCAGGAATGGCTTATGATATTCGAATTTTAATTGCTAAATTAGAAACTGCTCCTAGTTCTAGCCCTATATCTCAGAATTTAAAACAAAATATTCAAAGAGATGTTGATAATAGTCGTAAAACTATGAATACTATTGCAGAAGAAAAGGAACTTGTTGATAGGATTAAGCAAGTACTAACTCTAAAAGAACAATTATTGCACCTAAAGGAAAGAAAATTAAATCTACTGGAATCAATTGGTCAAACAAGAGCTAAAACCCTAAAAGAGAAAAATATAAATATTACAATAGATTAGTATATATTTATATAGCTCTATATTACATACAACTAGGAGAATCTATGAATTACACATTCAGATTTCTATTCTTTTTTATCATTCTAACATTATCAAATTCTAATACATATACTCAATCCAAAGAATGGATCAATATCTCTAATGAATACGTAAGTGTAAACATGGATATTAAAACAGGTAGATATATTGTTTATGATGTTGCAAATGATTATGCTCCGCCTGAAATCGAAAAATCGTTTTTTCCTCAATCTTTTCTCAAATATACATCCCCTATTTCATCTAAAGATCAAAAATATTTACCAATATTAGGCTCATCAACAAACGCTCTAAATGTCACTACTATAAATATTGATGGGACTCCTGTTGTTTTTGGCTCTGAAAATGGTCAATGGCTTAGTCATCCTATTGTTCAAAGTAATAGTATTATTTATGGATGGGCTATTGGTGGCTTAGAGATTATCCAAACAATTACCATTGTTACGAATACTGAAACTTTATTCCCTGATGCTGTTTTAATCACATACGATGTTGTTAATAAAAACTCTAGCAATTCTAGACAAGTAGCAGCTAGAATAGTTTTAGATCCTAATGTTGGAGATAATCAAACTAATGCTTTCTTTTTACCTAATCATGATGTTATCAATACAGAATACTCTGCTACTTTAGAATCATTACCTGAATATTGGCTCACATCAGATTTTACTGGTGAATTATCCCAATCTTCGTTGAAAGGTTTTATACAAAATCAACATCCTATTAAACCAAGCAGAATATATCTTACTACTATTGATCAAGCACTCCGTAATATTTGGGAATATAATCATTCTAAATATATATCAATTAATAAAAAAGATAATGCTGTAGTTTTATTTTTTGACAATCAATCAGTAGCTCCCAACTCTTCTCTCAGAATTGCTTCAACTATGATTGGAATACCTTCTTTAATTAATGTTTTTGGAAATAATGGACTAGAAATTCGTACTAGTAGTTTTACTAGTCAACAAACAACTCCTTTATCTGTAGATTTATGGTTACAAAATATAAATACTGAACTTTTTGATGAAGTTGTCCTAGAACTAAAAGTTCCTCCAACATTAGAAGTTTATGATTCTATTATTAAAAGAGTTGACGATGTTGGTTACGGAAACAAGTACCCTGTTAATTGGAATATAGCATCTAAATCAAAACAAGGTAATACCCACGATATATTAATAGATGTAAAAGGTTATCAAAATGGAATCATTACTTCTCAATTTGATATACCCATCACTATAAATATTGATGATGAATTCATAAATAATAATGCTAAAATTTTACTTGATACTATCGATAAAACTAAAAAAACAGTACAACAGTTAACCCCTGTTTCGGAAAAAACGAATATTCTCATTGTCTCTGAATTTAACCCTGGTGATACCTATGGAAGTGCTAGTGAAAGTTTATCTCAGATATATAAATATCTACAAAAAAATGATAATATTGAAAATAAACAAATTATTAAAATGATAGAAACAGAACAAGTACTAATTCAAGAAATTGTTGATATAGAAAGAAGCCTTTTAGATATTAATAAACAATATGATATTTTGTTAGGAATTTATGAAAGACTTTATAATGATAGTTCTAAAATCGATAGAGAACAAATAAATATCCAAAAACTTACTGATAACATTAGTAATATTGAAGAAAAACTCAAACAACAAGAGTCTATGGTGTCTAATATAACATCTAATCTAAATTAATAATTTTAATCTATAAATAAAATACCCCTTGAATTCAAGGGGTATTTTATTTATAGATATTTTCATATATTTATTTTGCATTTTTTGTAGAAATGTGATATATTATGTATTATATGTAATTATACTTTATTTATATGGAGTATTATCTGATACACACACAACAAGAACAAAATTCTATATTTTCTCAAACAATGGCATTAAATTTATCTATTTTAACAATGAATAAAGTAAGTCTAAATATATTAATGTCTGAATTAGCTGATAAAAACCCTATAGTAAATGTAGATAATATTTATACTCCTTGGAAAGATAGTTTTACAACAAAAAATACTTCTATTATTTTTGAAGATATCCTTACTGAAGAAAAAAAACTATTTGATACACTTAGAGAAGAATTAATCTTAGAGTTAGATGAATCAGATTATCCTACTCTATATCTTCTTATAGGCAATCTTTCTTCTAATGGATTTTTGACTGCATCTCTTCAAAAATTATGCAAAGGTACTAATTTCAATTTAGAAAGAGTAGAAAAAATAAGAACGCTTATGATGAATAGCTCTTACTTAGGGCTAGCATCTCTAAATAGTGCTGAATATTTATCATTTATGACACAACATTTTTACACAATAAATAGCTTAGAATACAAAGTTTCTACTGTATTAAGTAATCATTCTAACAAAAATATAAGTATAGATAAAATAGCAAAATATATTGATATTGAGAAAGATCTTTTACAAAAAGCTCTACAAAACATCAAAAAAATAGTAAGTAGCCCTTTAGATGAAAAGAATAGTAGATTTATTTATCCAGATTTTATAATTACTGTACAAGATGATAAACTTACAATAGTACCAGCGACTTTTTTAACTCCATCTTTATCTATAAAAGATTATAAAGAAAATAGTTACACAATTAAAGAATTAAAATCTTTTTTAAAAGAAGCTAATATCATAAAAAAAGCTCTAAATTTAAGAATGGAATCATTACAAAAACATGCTGAAGCTCTTATATTGGCAAGAAGTGATTTTTTTCTTAAAAAAGAAGATCAAACTATAGAATATAATAATAAGATTCAATTAAAAGATATAGCCGAAATTACAGGGAGACATATATCTACTGTTTCAAGAACCTTAAAAGATAGATATTTTATGTTTAATAAACAAATTTTCCCTTTTTCCATTTTATGGAATCGTAAAATAGGTATTGCTGATACCTATACTATTAAAAATATTATAAAACAACTAATTGAAAATGAAAATGATGTTTCACCTTTATCTGATACTACTATTACTGACATTCTACATAAAAAAGGAATAAAAATAGCACGACGTACTGTTAATAAATATAGAAAAGAGCTTAAGATAAACTCATCATATCAACGATAGTATAAGCTTTATATCTGAGGAAATTATGGAACGATTACAACAATTAATAGAGAGAGATCAGTGGTCTGAATTACTTACAGGAGCTCAAGATCTTTATAAACAATCTATAGATTCTGAAATAGAAGTCCTTGCTTTTTCTGAAAAAGCAGCTATTAAAAAAGCTTCTGAAATTTTTAATACACCAAAAGAGTATTTAGAATTTTCTCTTACTAGTCAAGGAAAAAGTTCTTTATTTGGTTTTATTAAAACTCCTTCTAGTTATATTTTTTCTGTAAAAGAAGAGTTTAGACATTTATTCACTGTTAATATTGATTTCAATCAATTTAATGACTTAGCTAAAAATAAAGATGGATCTTTACGTTTAATAATGAAACAAAGAGGTTTATTCCTACAAGTATTCAAACCTGAAGGAACAGGACGAGCCCTAACCAAAGAAAATATTCTACAAGAACTTCATCTTAGAGGATATGATTCCATTGTTGAAAAACTAATAATAGAAGCTCTTACAACCTTTGAACCTGTTGTTATTGCACCTTATATACAGTCTTTAGATAATGATTCTAAATTTAATATTACTATTTCCAAAGATAATATGGAAGCTTTTTTAAAATTTTCTCAACCAATAGAACATGGAAGAATCCCTGACTTAGACGAAATCCTCACAACCTTAAAAAGTAAGGATGTTGTGTTTGGAATTAATAACAAATACATAACAGAAGCACTTGAAAATGAATTATATAATATACCTATTCTTATAGCTGATGGTACTTTTCCTACACATGGAACTAATGCTTATATTGAATATACATTTCCTACAGGGAGTGATACGTTCAAACATGCTGTTAGATCTGATGGAAGTGTAGATTTTAAAGAACTAAATATCATTCATAATGTTCATGAAAACACCGTATTAGCTACGATGATACCTGCTACAAAAGGTCAAGTCGGACACACTGTTCTAGGTGGTATTTTACCAGCAAATGATGGAACTACTACAGAATGGAATATTGGATCTAATGTGCATTTGTCTCCAAACAAAATGGAAGCTCTTGCTAGTCAAACAGGTCAAGTTTATCTCAAAAACAAACAAATTTGTGTAGATCCTGCTTTAGAAATAGCTTCTAATGTTGACCTAAGTGTTGGTAATATTGATTTCCTTGGTAATATTATTATTAAAGGTGGTATTGATGATGGATTTAGTGTCATATCTGGCGGTAATATAGAAGTTTATGGACATATTGGAAGATGTTTTATGCATGCTGAAGGGAATATTATAGCCCATCAAGGTATTCAAGGAAAAGATGATGGTGAAATAAGCTGTAAAGGAAATCTCTTTGCTCGTTTTATTGAAAGAGCTACTGTATCTGTTGGTGGGAATCTTATTGTTACAAAAGCCTTGCTTCATAGTAAAGTTATCGGGGATAAAGGGGTTTACGTTACAGGAGATAAAAAATCCATTATCGCTGGTGGAGATATTAAAGCACAACATGAAATTGTAGCTACTATAATAGGTGCTGAGTCCTATATTGAGACCAAAATTGAAGTTGCTTATTCAAAAAGAGGCTTGAATAAAATTGATAGTCTTAACAAATCTCTAGCATCTTTAGAAACCCAAATAGAAGAAATTTCAACCCAGTTAAATATGTTACCAGATAATACTGCTAAATCAAAAAGTCTACAAAAAAGTCTTTTTGTATTAGAAAAGCAAAGAGATAAGACCTTAGAATCCCTTGAACATACAAAAGAAACCTTACATACATTAAAAACAAGTGCATCTATATCAGCTTCAAAATCATTAATGCCTGGTGTAAAAATTAAGATTGGAGATAGTAATTTAGATATAACAGCTACCCAACGTTCTGGAACACTAAGAAATACTGATCATCAAATTCTCATTGAAACATACAATCCATCTAAATTTATGCAAGATTTAGCTACAGAAACTAAGAAAGATACTAAAAAAAATAAACGTTAATATTAACTTATTATAAAGGTGAAAATACCATGCATCAACTAAACGCTCATAAATCTACCATACTCTCTAAATTAAAAACACTTGAGAGAAAATTTACCTTAGCCTATAAAAGTAGTAAAGACACTACCAAAATATCAGAAATTTATAAGCATCTTTCTATTCTTGATGAAACAATCCGTAAATTAGACCAAAACAGTTTGACTTGGAAAGATCTTGAAATGATAGGTATTACTCGTAACCAAATTATAACTCAGGCTTCTGTAGTCGTAGAAGAAAGAACTCCTAGAGAATTTGACGACTTTACTTTGTTATCTGAAATCCCTATAAAAAATATTATTCCTGACAATTCAGATTCTACAGACTCAGATTTTATTAATATTTTATATTCTATACTTGATTATGTAAATAGTAATTACCAGACTATTTTTACTCAAAAAATCTTAGTATCCGCATCAAAAACTAATTATCTCAGAGAACATTTTTACATGCAATACCAAGATATTTCACATATTTTTCAAAGTTATGCTAATTTTATCAATATTTCATCAAATTCAGCTACTCATGAAGAGTTAGTTAAAAAAGAATATATACAATTAATCAAGGCTATTTATTTCTTTTTTACAAGTATACAAAATTATATAGAAATCATCACGAAAGATCATATTTTTTCAGATGAAGATTTTCTTCAAACTGTTACATCTACAGATAAAGATATATCGATTTATGGACTACCACTAAGTATAGCCTTAGAAGAATGTAATATTTTCATTTCAGAAGCATTACAGTATTTACATTTAAAAAATAAAGATCTTTTTGATGCTTTTCATTTAGATAAAAATTCATAACTTACTTATATATTAAATATTAAATATTAAAGAATATTATTAGGAGAGCATAATGCCTCATCGTATAAAAAACACAGAAAATATCATCGGTGAAAATTCTGTTTTTGAAGGAAGTATAACTCTTTCAGGAGCATTACGTATCGATGGAACTTTTCATGGAAAAGAACTCACCATGGAACATATTACTATTGGTAAAACAGGAAAAATAAAATCTGAGATCAAAAGTCAATCTATTGTTGTTGAAGGTGTTGTATCAGGTAATATTAGTTGTTCAACCCGTGCAATGTTACTTCCTACAGCTAAAATATTAGGTGATATTTCTACCCCAGAACTCATTATTCAAAATGGTGTGATTTGGGATGGACATTGTCGTATTAGTAATAGTGACAATGAAAATGTAGCTAAAATTATTACTGACTCTTTTAAGTAATTAAAAATGTCTCCTAAACGTATTTTGATTACTTTGGGTGATCCCAATGGTATTGGGCTTGAAATAACACTAAAATGTTTAGATAATTTTTCTATAGATATGCACAAAAATATTTCTATTATTGGTCTAGAATATATTTGGTCTCCTTATGCTAGTAAGTATAAATATATTACTTTTTATCCTATAGAAGATAATTATATACCTGAGCTCGGTGTTCTAAGTGCCCATGCTGGACGTGTAGCTATAAAAAGTTTAGAGCTTGCTATAACACTAATTAAATCCAAAAAATACCATGGGCTACTAACTGCTCCTATTTCTAAAGAAGCAATTTACTTAAGTGGACAAAAAAACTTTATAGGACATACAGAATATTTGGGTCAAGCTTTTAATTGTCAAACAGAAATGCTGTTTTGGAGTCCAAAATGGTCTGTAATTTTATTAAGCTCTCATATCCCTCTTAAAGATGTTCCAAATTATATTACAAAAAAAAGATGCTATCATATTTTTAATTTAGCTATTGATTTTAACCAAAAATACCTTAATGGCAAAATTGCCGTGTGTGGATTAAATCCCCATGCTGGTGAAAATGGTCTCATCGGAGATACTGAGTTCACCATTTTCACCCCTATTATTAAAGAATTAGCACTCAAGTATCCTATTTCAGGTCCATACTCTGCTGATACTATATTTCAGGATGCTGAAAACAATAAATATACGATGTTGATTGCATCATATCATGATCAAGCGTTAATCCCATTCAAATTACTCCATTTTAATGATGGGGTAAATGTTACCTTAGGACTACCCTTTATTCGTACTTCTCCAGATCATGGAACAGCTTTTAATATCGTTAATCAAAACTCAGCCAATCCTAATAGTATGATAAGTGCTTTAAATTTTATTATAAAAGCCCTTAACCATGTGTAGTATATAACCGATAACTACAATAAGTTAGTCTTAGGAGATTATTTTATGTACGGATATGAAACTTACAAAACAAACGATATCGAAACAGCCAGCCAATTAAAACTTATTGTAATGCTTTATTCTGGAGCAATAAAATTTGCTCACTTAGCTATCGAAGCAATCGAAAATAAAGATATTGAAACTGCAAATACTAATATTATTAAAACTCAAAATATTATGAGCGAATTACTATCATCTTTAGATTTTAACGCAGGTCCTATAGCTGATGATCTTTCTGGACTATATATCTATATTCACCGATTATTAGTTGAAGGTAATATCCAAAAAAATACTGCACCCATAAAAGAGAGTATTACTCTTATAAGCAATTTAAAATCAGGTTGGGATGATCTTTTAGCTAAAGAGAATAGTTCCAACAAACCAACTAGTAATATTAATATTTCAGGATAAAAGCGGAGTCACTATATGTCAGATACAAAACAAATACAGGTAGAAGTTTTTTCTCTTGATAATAATGAATTTCAATCAACTAAACTTGACTTTCTTAAACAACATGACTTGTCTAACTCAGAAACTGTAGATCCTTTTAATATGATATCCAGTGAAACAAAAAAAGAATTACCAACTCAACAAAAACCTAAAATTCAAGAATTCCATAATGATCTAGATAAAATTTTTGCAGATTTCGATAAAGAAGTTTCTAAAGTTCTCAAAGAATCTCCTTCCATAACAGAACATAACTCTAGCTCAAATAAATCTATTGAACAAAATACAACTCAAGCTAAACTATATATTATACCAAATGAACCAACTAAACAAAGTATTATGGTAGAAGAACAAATTGAAGAAGATACTGTACTAGAAAAACCTACTGAACAAAGTATTACATCATCAAAACCTCATCAATCTTTATCCTCTCAATCAAAATTTTTTCAAACCCAAGATCCAAGTCCACTTATAAATAATAAAAAAACACCTCAACGAATCTCTATAGAATCAGAAGAGTCACAAGACGTATCTGCCTTTATATATCCTTTAGATGATATCAATACCCCTATTCCTTCAATAACTGTAGACACTACAGAAAATATTAGTGAATTTTCATCATTTCTTGCTCCTGAAGATATTATTTCTGAATATATAGAAGATGATTCTTTTGATCCTTTAGCAACTGAAATATTTGAAAACGAAGATCTTTCACCTTCTACACAAACTAAGGGTCGTAATCATGTTAATTTTTCAGATATTATAACTACTAACAATACAGAAACAGATGCTATTTTTGAAGAAGAAGATTCCCTTGATGAAATAACTATCGATGATATTGTTATTAATCATGATGACAACAATGACGAAGAAGATTCCCTTGATGAAATAACTATCGATGATATTGTTATTAAT
>CAMQSH010000069.1 GCA_947036575.1 uncultured Brevinema sp.
CCTTCTTCTTTGAGGACATCTTGAATAACACTATGAATCTCAGATATTAGAAAACCACTTTGAAAAACAATTTCATCAATAGCTTCTTGACCTTCTTCAATTCTTGCTGCAATTTGGACTTCTTCTGCATAAGAAAGTAATTTTACACGTCCAATTTTTTTAAGATAAATACGGAGAGGATTGTCATTTTGTTCATCATCACTTTCAATCAGAATATGTTCAATAGGAGTTTCTTCGATTTCTTTTTCAATGTTATCAGAAACTTCTGTAATATTAATATTATTATCTTCTAATATTTTAATAATATAATCAATACGATCTGGGTGTGTGATAATATATTCAGGAACTTTTTCTAGAATTTCTTCATAAGAAATAATCCCTTTAACTTTGGCTTGTTTAATAAGATTATTGATCTCGGGAAGTTCTAACAATTTTTCTAGCATACAAGCTCCTTAATTATATCTTTCTTCTTTATTTTGTCTATATAGATTTCGGCTATACGCTATAGATATCTTGAATATTTTTATATTATAAGTGGTAAAATTCTCTTTTTAAAGCGATTACTTCAGTTTGTATTTCTAAAATCTGAGCGTTTAATTGAGAGTCTGAATTTATTAATTGTTTACTAATAAGATCCCTTTTTTTCTTTAAAGATTTAATTCTTATAGAAACAGCGTAATTTTTTATGATTCTTATATCTGGCGCTTCTAGCCACTTACTTGTAAGAGAGATTAAAGAAGTGTTCCCAGCGCTTATAATCCAATCTTGAGCAGTAAATTCAGGGTGAAGCAGCATTTTTCTGAAAATTTCTTGAGATTCTTCATTATAAAAATCAGAAGGTTCCAAAATAGAAGCTACATGATCTGCGAATTCAGGAAACATAATCAAAATAGAAAGTAATTCAAACTCTTCTTGAAACTCTTTATTTGTTTTAGTTTCAACATCAGTGTATGAGTTTTCCCAAGTGTTATTATTAAATTTCAAAAACTGTTCTTTAAATCTAGAAAATTCAAGCTCTATAGACCCATAAGACACTAGCAAGATTTCAGAAACTTTTTTTAGAAATTGTTCTGTTTTTATATGTAAGGAAGGAGAATTACTATCACCTTCTAAGTGAATCGCATATTCAAAAACATCTTGTAAAAATTTATTAGAGTCAGGAAGTTTACTTTTGGCTGATTCTAAAATAAAAAATTCAGCTTCTATACTAGTATCAAGAATTTTTGCCATGGCATTAGGACCTTGGTGTAGGAGGAAAGTGTCAGGATCTTCATTTTCGGGAAGAAGAGCAACTTTGGTAGGCACTCCTAATTTTGCAGCAATTCCAGCAGATCTATAAGTAGATTTTTGACCAGCATTATCTCCATCAAAACATAAAATTATGGCATCGACTTTATGTTTGAGGAAACTAATTCTATCTTCTGTAAGACCTGTGCCTAATGGAGCAACAGCAGTGGAAAATCCTGCTTGGAACATACGAATAACATCCATATAGCCTTCGACAAGGATTACATTACCCAATTCTAAAGCAGTATCTTTGGCAAGATTCCAGCCATATAATAAAGATCCTTTTTTGAATAAAGGGGTTTCAGGACTATTAATATATTTTGCGTTGGAAGAATCATCAATAATTCTACCACCAAAGGCAACAATTATTCCTTCACTATCAAAAATAGGAAAAGTGATTCTATTTCTAAATCTATCATAAAACTTGTTGTTTTCGCTTTTTCCACATAATCCTGAAAGAACAATCTCATCTGTTTTAAAACCTGCACTTTGCAATTTTGTAAACAATCCATCCCACGCTACACCACCAAAACCAAGACCAAAAAGTTCAATAGTTTTTTTGTCTAGTTTACGTTTTTTAATAGTTCTAACGGCAAGCTCTGTTTGGGGGGTATTAATAGTGAATAATTGCTCTACATAGAATTCCTGAGCGATTTGATGCATGGTTTTTAATTTGTTGCGTAAGGGAAGAATATCTTGTTGGTTTTGCAGATAATATTCTACATCAATACCAGCTAGATCTCCTAATACTTTCATAGAATCTACGAAATCTAATTTGTTGTATTCTTTTAAAAAAGTTAAAGCATTCCCACCAGCTCCACAAGAAAAACAATGATACAAACCTTTTTGATCACTTACAGAAAGAGAAGGGTTATTTCTATCATTATGAAAAGGACAAAGGCCTTTATAATTATGACCAGCTTTTTTCAAAGTAATATGTTGAGAAATTAATTCAACAATAGAAACTCTACGGAGAATATCTTCTATAACATCTGGTGGTATCATTTATTATTCCTCATTCTACAAAAAATTTATAGAATATTAGATTCTACTATAAATAAAATAAAAAATCAAGTGAATAGTTTAAAATTTTAGTAGATTTAATGAAAAAAATACCCCTTAACTTAATAAGGGGCTTTTTGATGTTTAAAGATTCGATTATAAATTATCTACCTATACTATAACCAAAATCTACATTAATAGAAGATGGTCTGGATATTATTTCTGGAGAGAAAGGGCCATATTGTCCATAAATGTCTTTTGCTCTAATAGAAATATAGTAAGGTTTTTCATTATCTAAACCCTCTAAAAGATAACTAATGTTTTGAGATACAGATGATTTCGTAATATCAATTTTAATAGGGGAATTTGGAGAAACAATTGCTGTTCCAAAATAATTTTTAGGCTGATCTCCATAATATATTTCATAAGAAGCAATTAAATTATTAGGTAATGTTTTCCAAGAAATTTCTATTGCTTGATCTTTTGTGAGAACATTATTTATAGAGATAATTCCAGGGTCTGAAGTTTCTTTAAATCGTGCAAAAACATTCTGAATATAAAACTCTTCTTCTGTCGGTGTTGGTGGAGTGTAGTATTCAACACGCCATTGTAAATATTTACCCATTGATTGAGAAGAAGGAAAATGTTTTTTAGCAGGGTTAATATAAACCCAAGGTAAATTAGTTGCACTTGTATTGGGTAAAAAATATTTTTTATCAATACGATAAGCAAGCCTATAATAAAAATTAGTACTAGATGCTTCAAGATTCATTTCGTGGAGTGCTGAGATATTTTTTGAAATATTAAAGACATCTGTTTCAAAAAACACCATCTTATTAGGAGTGTAGTCCATAAAGTCAGTAGTAGCGTCTTTATAAATAATAAACTCATCAAGAGAAAAAACACCATTTTTTCCAATAGTAAGAGGAATGTGTTCTGAATTTGCAAGAATAGGTGCAGGATGCAGTTTTTTACTAGATCTGGATTGAGATTGTCTGATGAGAACCACATCTTGTTCTATATTATTTCTATATATTTTTATATTATTCATGGTAGAGTTTACTACAATAGCATGCTGTTCCCATTTTGCATTGATTAGAGGATTTTTTTCTTTAAGAGTAAAATTATAATATATTCCTTCATCATCAACAAAAAAATTATTAAAATGGTAATTAATAATCCCACCTTCTATAGTGATGTTAAATCCATATTTTTGAGACCCTGTAGAGGGGTTATTATAAAAACCTTCATATTCTACAATGTTTTGTATTTCTTCGCCTACACGATAAGGATACAAAGAAAATGTAATAGTAAAATTTTGGAAACTAGAGACATTATTTTTTAATACAGAATTTTTAGTAGGAAAAAGAATAATAGAGTTATTTCCAGAGATAAATTTTGCAGAATGAGAACCTTTTTTCTTTTGTAGAGTGTTTGTCTCATAGTTTTTTTTAATAGTAATATAATTATTAGTAAAATCGTTATTATCAAATCCAAGATATAAATCATATAAAGAAGAAAGTTGAGATTCAGTTTGAGAAATAATGACAGGAATGTCCATCATATTAGTTATTATAAATCCTTCTTTTTTATAGGGAGTCATATTGGTTTCATTTAGATTGAATAATTTGGTTTCATCATTATAAAAAATTGGATTATTAAGTAAAGCAGATGTAGGAATATGAATAGCAACAACCATTAGAAAAGCAAGAAATAAAAGTGTTGAAATATTTTTAATAAAACTATGTGATATAATCATTTTAGTATCTCCCTAAAATGATTATCGGAATTATTTAAAAAATAATGATAAAAATTAGTATAATAGTGTTTAAAAATAAAAACCCTACTATTTAGTAGGGTTTTTATTTAGTATAGTGTTTTAGTTTGTTTTTTGAGTATCTTTATCAAATAGCACTTCTTTAATAGAAGATAAAGATCCCATCATTGCTGATGCTTCATAAGGCATCATAATGGTTTTGTTTCCAGCTGATCCTAGCTCTTTTAAGGTTTCTACATATTTTAGAGCAATTAAATAACTAGAAGAATCCATTTGAGATCCAAGATTTTCTGAAAGAAGACGTAAACTTTCGGATTCAGCTTTAGCAATTCTTTCTCTCGCTTCAGCAAAACCTTGAGCTCTAAGAATTTCAGATTCTCTAAAACCTTCAGCATCACGGATACGAGCTTGTTTTTCACCTTCAGCAAATAAGATAGCAGATTGTTTTTCACCTTCAGCTCTGAGGATGGTTTCTCTTTTTTCTCTTTCAGCACGCATTTGTTTTTCCATAGCTGCTTGAATATCTACAGGTGGTGAAATATCTTGTAGTTCAACTCTATTGATTTTAACACCCCATTTATCTGTAGCTTCATCCAAGATTACTTGAAGTTTACTATTGATAAGATCTCTTGAAGAGAGAGTTTGATCTAATTCTAACTCACCAATAAGATTTCTTAGTGTTGTTTGAGTGATTTTTTCTATTGCTTGGGAAAGATCAACGATCTCATAAACAGCTTTAGTGACATCTAGAATTTGATAATAAAGAACAGCATTGATTTTTATCCCCACATTATCTTTAGTAATAACTGATTGTTCTGGAAAATCAAAGACAGTTTCACGAAGATCGATAAAAGGAGTGTTTGATTCTATATACATATATTTGTTATTACGACGAATAGGGATTCTCCAACGAATCATTCTTGGAGCATCTAAAAAAGGTACAATGAAATTCATCCCAGCACCTAATTGAGAGTGGAATTTTCCCAAACGTTCAATGAGGACTGTTTGACCTTGTTGAACAATTTTGATTGATAGACTAAGTATTACCACTAATAAAACGAGTAATATTAAAATTTGAATCATTATTTACATCCTTAAATATTGAATTATAATAAATATTATATTATATTGTATTATATGATATTTATATTATATTGTCAATTTTATATATATTAAATCTTATGAGGGGGAAAAAGGAGATGAATCCACATTTACATAAAGAAATAGGCTATAATATTTCTGTAGAAATTGCACCAAAATATTTAGAAGAATATATTGTTATTATGGAATATTTTGTAACTAAAATTAGAGAAGAAGAAGGAAATATTTTTTACTATGTTATGTCAGATCACAATCAAAAAGCAGAAGGGAAATTTTTATATTGGGGTTTATGGAAAGATGCAGATGCTGTACAAGTCCATATGGAATCGCAATATTTTCATACATATGTACCTCAATTGGGACAAATGTGTGAACGATTTACAGTTATAGAATTAGATCGATTTTTATAAAAAATATAATATTTTTGTAAAGACACTTGACTAGGATCAAAAAATGTGTTATCATATTTAATCCTATATTGGGGATATAGCCAAGTGGTAAGGCCGGGGACTGCAAATCCTCTACCGTCAGTTCGATTCTGACTATCCCCTAGTTATATATAAAAAATAAAAGACCAGATTATCGCTCGGGTGGTGAAACTGGTAGACACAAGGGACTTAAAATCCCTCGCTCTTTCGAGTGTGCGGGTTCAAGTCCCGCCCCGAGCAAAAAAAACTCCTGTAATTTTACAGGAGTTTTTTTATTATTATGATTTTTAGGAAAAATACTATATATTCTATAAACTAATCATTATTTTATAATCATTAATTTGAAATCTTTTTTCTTACTGTCAAATTCAATTTGCTGAGAAACCTTAGTTGCTTTCAAATCTTTTATATGCTGCTCTATAGAAAAAGTTTTTAACCATTTTTTTACAGATTCAGCCCTATGTAAGTGGACTTGACTAGTACTTTTAAATTCTGTTTCCGCAATAGTCTTAGCAATATTTTGTTTTAATCTTTTAATCTTATCAAGATTGGTACATCTTGATAGTTCTTCCATATAAGTTGTTAATCCTATATCTATAACTGATTCTGTATTTGTGGCATCAGAAGCATGCATACTCTTTTTTTTGTTTGTAGCTAGCTTTTGCTTATATTCTTTTACAGCTCCTGGTGTTGCAAACATAAGTGCAAGAATACTTACAGCTATAATACTTATAAATATAATGACAACAGAAAAGTTAATTTGCTCTATCATAAATACCTCATCATTTATTTTTATTACCCCAAAAACATTAAACCAAATTTTTTAATAATTCTGTATTGTGATAAACAATGTCACATTTGTCTATAGCAGTGATGGTTAAATCATCTAAAACATTTGCATATTGTTGAAATTTTAAATACTCTATTAAGCCTGGTAAAGCTTTTTCTAAAGATAATGTTTCTCCTATATATTTTCGGAGAAGTTTAATCAAAACTAAAGTGTCATCTTCTGCTGGGATAGTTCCAATTTTATTTTCTTCAAGATCTGCTAACATTTCCTGAAGAGATTCAGGTAATTTATTTTTTAGTATTTCTTCATTTACTGTAACTGGTAAAGAATATTTTTCTGCTTCTTTTACAATGGATGCCGTATCATTTTGAGATAAAATCGTAGCTGCTAATTTTAAACGATCAGCATTAGGTACTTCTATTTCGATAAAAGTATAAGAATCTGGGATCTTCATAGAGTTTTGATTTTGATAATAAAATTCTTCAGCACTATCATCATCTGGATCTTCAAAATGTTGTAGGTGGGAATTAATTAAACGATCAACCATAAGATCATAATAAAAAATTTGTCTCATGTTTTTGTCATCAATTCCTAATTCTTCTAAAGATAGATCCCATTCTATTTCATCTTCATAAGATGACCTTAATTTATAAATAGTATCAGAGATTTCTTCATCTTCTATAGTAATCCCTTCAAACTTTGCTAAAGCAACTAAAGAATAGATATCAATTAACTTTTGTAATGCTTCTGCATTAAGAAAAGAATTATTGTCTTCATTGGGTTCTTGAACAAATTCTGGTTTCTCAGGTTGTTCTGATAAAATTCTTTTTCTACTATTTAAAATAGCTTCTCCTAAGATTTGCTGACCATTAACAGTGGCAAAGAGTGTTTGTTTCATTTGAATTCCTTATAGGGTCTCTGGTGGATTTTTTTTATTATTTATAGTATAATGTGTTCTATTATACTAGAAAAGTTAGTATATTTCAAGTAATTCAGGAGGGAATTTTGTTTTCATTATCATCTATTATACGAGTTTATATTTTGTTATCTATTGTAGTCATGATTACTTTCTTTGTTATGTTAACAAGTGTAGATGTATTATTAGAACCTGTGTGGGCAATGATTTCTACAGAAACAGAAATAATATATAGACGTTTGTATATAACAGTGATAATTTTATCGCTTATAGCTATAGTCTCTGGTGTTTTTGTTTCTATTTTTGTTTTTGATAGAGGCATTAATAAGTATCAAGATTTTTTACGTCGTTTTGATAATATAGAACAACATTCTGCTATTCGTCCTTCTGTTTTACGATTTCCTGAACAAGATGAATTTGGTAATTTAGGCTCACTATTTAATAATTTTCTTGCAAAAATAGATCACTATGATCAATTAAAAACAGTACTTGCAAAAATGGAACATGAAAAATTTAAAACAGTAGCAGAGTTACTTCCTTATCCAGTTTTATTAATCCAAACAGATACAAATGAGCCTTATATTTCTTTATACAATCAAAGTTTTAGAGATTTATTCTTAAAAAAAAGTGTTTTTATTGATCATAGAGGAAATACAAAAGCACAATATTTTTTATTAGAAGATACCCCAGTTATTCACTTTACATTAAAAGATGAAGACAATACTCCATTTCTTTCTGAGCAACAACTTAATCAATTAAAAAATAATAGAATATTGTGGGAAAAAAAGCATTCTTTGACAGATATTGTTTTTTCAGAATTAGTAGGTTGCGACTGTAAAAAATATAAATTTGAAAATGTCCTTTGTATCCCTATTAATAATGATCTTGAGAATGTAATGGCTCAAATGTTATATATATTTATGGATCCTAGTATTGTTGAAAAAGAGAAAAAAACAGTGACTATAGAAGAAAGTGTTTAATAATTAATATCAATTTGGAGGCTCTCATGAATGTACAAGTAAAAAAAGGCTTATTTTTTGCCCTATTAGGAATAATAGCTTTAGTAATAGTAATAACAGTTTCTGCGAATGCAATACTACAAGTTATGTGGTTAGCCTCTCAGGATGTTGTGCATTCTATTATTAAATTATTATTAGTAAGATGGCTTTCTATCCCGCTATTTGCTACAGTAATGACAGTAATAAGTTTTTTACATTTAATGTCAGCTTCCAAAAAAGAAAGAAAGAACAAAAGATTTCTAGCATTCAAAACTTCTGTAATTTTTATTTTTACTCTTATTTGTGAATATTATTTACAAATATCACAAGTTTTATTAAATTTTGTTTTGGGTGGTTTTACAGGTATTACAGATCCTTTAACAAAGCTAGATATGTCTTTTTTCCTTTTTGGAATCCCTCTCTTAAAAAAAATATCACTATTTACAATTCTTTATAATTCTTTGTTGTTACTTTTAAGAATACCCTTCTTTGATAAAAAAATTCCTATCCATTTTTTGGATAAATTATTATTGATAAAGACAGTATTTTTTACAGGTATTCTTTTATCAATTCTTAAATTTCAAAACATTCACGCTTCTTCTTCTGAGTATATAGGTTATATTGATGTCTTTGGCTATTTTATCCCTCTAACAATTTCATTACTTCTTATTTTTCTCTTTCTTACAAGAACGATTTTATTTAGTTTCAAAAAAAAGAGAAATTTTGTTATTCAGTCAGGGTTTTTGTTGTTTCTTTTAGCAATATTAAATTTTGCTTGGCCTATTTATTTAGAAAAATTTATTTATACCCCTAATCAAAGTACTTTACAAGAACAATTTGCAGGTATTCATGCCGAAAGCACAAGAAAATCTTTTATGTTAGATAAAATTATCCGTGGGGATAATTATATTATATCAGAGCAAGAAGTCTCTAATGTGCTTGCTAAAAACTTTTGGCAAGATGCACCACATTTTTTACAAGTAGTCCAAAGAAATCAAGAAGTTCTTCCTATTTTTACTATTAATTCAGCTTCACCTATTTTACTTTCTAATGAACAAGGGGAGTTTTCTCCCTATTTAATTGCTAGTAGAGAAAGCGAAGAAGATCCTGATGAATTATGGGATATTAAACATTTTAGAAATATTTTTGGTTACGGTGCGGTGATTGGCTCTGTTAACAAATTTAACAAAGAGGGAGATTCTCATTTAATCCTAAAAGATTTGGAATTAAATAATATTGATATTGATA
>CAMQSH010000070.1 GCA_947036575.1 uncultured Brevinema sp.
GAGTACCTGTAAGATAACGAGACCAAGGAGAAAGTTTTGATTTATAAAAAGCATCAGAGGTTGGTTTAACCTGTAGAATAGCAGCATTAAATTTTAATTCTTGAAGGGTATCTAGTATTTTTATAAGCTCTGCTTGTTGCGTTTCTTTAGGTGCTCCTTGGGTAGAAGGCCAATCAATATTAAAAACAGTAGCTATCCATGCAGCTCGGAGTTCACGTTTAGGCTCAGTAGAAAATAATAGTATTGGGGTAAGTAGCAGAGTAAGTAGTAAGATTCGCATGGAATATCCTTGATGAAATTTGTATAGTTATTAGATGTGTTATTCAATAACGGAATTAATAAAAATTTCTTTAGAGCTTGTAAGAAAATTAATAGTATGTTATACTCAATTAAAGTAATTTTTTAAGGATTTATAAAATGGAAAGTCTAAAGATAAAATTAGATAAAGATTTACAAGATTTTGATGCTAAAAAGATTAAAGCAGTAGCCATAGATATTGATGGTACTTTAATTAACGATAAATCACTTTGTACAGAACGTACAGAAAAAGCTGTAAAGGATTTGATTAAGACAGGAAGAGAAGTTTATATTGTTACAGGAAGAGCTGTGACAACAGCTATGGCATTTGCTAAACAGGTTGCTACACCTAAATATATGATCAATTATAATGGAGGAGCTGTTTGGAATTTTGACTTACAAATAAGAGAATATGAACAAAATGTAGTTCCTAGAGCTGTAAAAGATATCCTAAAATTAATTCGTAATTATAATGTTATGACTCTTGTGTATTCTGATGATGAATATTATTATGAAAATGAGAATGAATATTTCGAACAATATTTAAAAAGAGCTATAACAAGAGGATACAAACTTTCTTTAGATGATCTTCCTGAAGGGTCTTTCCAAAAATTCTTTATTATGGGTGATGATGCTGATATCCAAAAACTTTATAAAGAGATAGAAGAATCTTGTTCTGATGAGGTATCAATGTTCTTAACAACGCCTGGTATGCATAACGCTGCTAATCCAGACACACCAGCTCGTTGTATAGAAATAATGGCCTATGGGGTCAATAAAGGGAATACTCTCAAAAAACTATTAGCATCACAAAATATTTCCATGGATGAAGTTGTAGCTTTTGGTGATGATACCAATGATATAGAAATGCTTCAAATGGTTGGATGGGGTGTAGCCATGGAAAATGGAAGACCTTCAGTTAAAGAAGCTGCTCGTTTAGAGACTTTATCTCATAAAGATGATGGGGTTGCGTACTTCATCGAAAAATATCTTCTATAAAAAGTTATATGATAATCAAATAAAAGAGCTATATATTATAGCTCTTTTATTTTTTGATATGTTAAAAAAGGTTAGTTATTTTTAGTACTTTTTTGTGAAAAATCTAAAATAAAGATTAATCCAGCTCTTATTTGAAGATCAAAAGGATTGTTATTAGGGAAAAACGCCCATTCATTAAAATCAGAGTTATAGATATTCCATTGCAATCTTGTCCAAAGAGTAATGCCATTTCCTAGAATAAAATCTAATCGAGCATAATGCTCCATAGGAATAGCTTCATTTTTGGAAATATCACTATCATAAAACAAACCATTATTAACAATAAATTTAGAAAACCATCTAAAAGCAACATTTTTATGAAATTGTATATAATATAAGAATTCAATAGAAGGACTACTAATCCAAAATTCATCAATTTTTCCTTCTATGTCAGGATTCATTTGATTTCCAGCAAGAAAAAATCCAAAAATAAACTCGGATAACAAAAAATGTCCAAAGTTTCCATTTACAGGGTTTGTAAAATTAGCAGTATATCGAGATCTGAATTCTAGTCTACTGTCACTATTAGCGTGTAAAGTAAACCATGGAGTAATATTCATAAAGGCTTGCATTACAAAATAAAAACTTTCATTACCTGTTCTATCGTATATAGTACCATTTTCATTATACCCTATACTTCCCCCAATTTCTAAGCCAGCTCCAAAAGAAATCCAATTATGCTCAGGAACAGATGCAGCATAGTATAATTCCCAAGTAAAACTATTATCAGCCCATAAATCAGTAGAATCAGATTTATGTAAATTACCTGAGTTTACATAAGCTTCCATACCAAAATAATTTACAGGTTTAATTTTACTTTTCCATGAGGATTGGGTAGGGATTAGAAATATTTCTAAGTCTGTTTCTGTAGATTGTGTAAAAGCAAAAATAGGGCTAAATAATAGCATAAGTATGTATATATACTTCATAAAGAGTCTCCAAATATATTGATATGTTTGATTCAAATATATCAATATATTTGGAGAAAGGTCAAATTATTATTTAGCAATAAATTTTTGAGATTTTTTGATTTGATGATTAAGACTTTTTAGAGCTTCAAAAGTATCTTTACAAATATCAAGAAGTATCTGTAAATGTTCTTGTTTTGATGTGTTGGGATTAATATTTTGAGCAAGCTGTATAGATTCCTGAATAGCAACAGAAATAAATAAAGATAATTTATGATTTTCAGGTAAAGAAAGTTGTTGTTGTAAGCGTGCTGATTCTTTGAGTGCAATGTCTAAATTCTTACTTGCATAAGCTTTTTTTATGGAGATTAAGATCTGAGCACAAGTGGGGATGAGTGTATTTGTCATGATAAAAATATCTTTGATAAATTTTATATATTGTTCTTTTGAAATAGGAGTTGTAGGGGCTATTGTTTTTTTGTCTATATCTTTAGTTAATAAAGAAAAAGCTTTTTCTACAGTAGTATGTTGAGCCCCTTCTAAATAAGCACCTTCCATACCAGCAATGATGACTTGTGCTGTAGATTTTGGTATTTCTAAAGAAAACCAATCTCTATAAAGCATAAAACGAGAATCAGCACAAACAGTAGTATTAGGAAGTCGACCTTTAATACGTTGCGAATGATCTGTATGTGTTGCTTGAGCCTGTACACTATGGTAAGAATTTAAGCGATGGTGTGTAGTGCGTGAAAATTCTGATAAAACATTGCCAGAGCTATAGGATTTTTTTTTGGTAAAAGATAAATCTTGTCCCACCATAACAATAGGATCAGCATCAATTTTACGAGCAAAATCAAACGCTGAAGTAGAAACTGATCCTCCAGATGCTAAGAGACCACAATGTCCCCAAAAATCTTCAAAAGGAGTGTATAAAGGAAAAATAGAATCCATAAGAATAATATTTTGATCTTTATATCCTTCAAAAGTACTATCATGAATAGCAGGATCTGCAACAAGGATATGATTTTTATTAGAACTGTAGCGTAAATATAAAGAATTTTTTTCTTGAGGATCTACAGTAATAACAAAATCAGGATTAATTTGTGCTTGTTGGAGCATGGGAAGAGCAGTATCACAGGCAATCAATAGGGCATGATTCTGTTGTTTTTGTAAAAATGGTAAAGCTTCTTCTAAAGAGGGACCTGCACCGATAATAATGGCTGGTTTTTGAGATGCCCACCCAAGATAAGGGATGAGCTTTTGACTTTTGAAATAACGATGCATATTACGAAAAAAGTTTTTAGTCCAAATTTTGCCAAAACGAAGAAGGGTAGAATTTCCCATTTCATATCTACGAATACCTACAATAATATTATCTTTGAGTTCTATAAATTGATCAGGAAATAACTCATTATAGGGACGATGAATAGTAAAAGAGATATCATTTAATTTTTTATTTTGAATAATCTGAGGAATACTCATTACTTTTTGGATCAATACAACTCGAGGATTTTCTAAAATTAGTTTTAATTCTGGTCTTATTTTTAGAACTGTCTCAAAAATAATAGATATAGGCTCATATATAAGACAAATAGCAGTTGTTTCTTCAAGGATTTTTTCTAATAAATATCCAAAACCAAGCCCACCTATAAAATAAGCTTGAGAGCTTGGTGTTAATTGAGCAAAAATTTTATCAGCTTCAGCTTTAGGACGTGAAGAATGTAAGCGTATGATTCTTTGATCTTGAGCAAGAACTAGGTTAAAAGTACCATCTAAATTGGTAGTAGTTTCTTGAATCTGAATCATAGACTTAGTCATCATCTGTCAAAATACCACCAGATATTACCAATCCAAAAGCTTTATCTGTAGTTATATCTAAAGGGATTATTTGCTCATTGTTTACTAAGATAAACCAACCTGTAGTTGGTATAGGAGTTGTTGGTATAAAAATAGGTGAAGTGTTATTTGTTCCTGTAACATAAGCACCATCTTCTCCAGTAACGAATCCTACAGCATAAGTATATTTGGTAGGGAAAGGAACAAGAACAGCCCTATCAAAAGTACTACTTTTGGAAGGATCTGGTGAGAAAACCCCAGTAATTTGTTCTACAATACTATAAACTTTATTAAACATAGGGATGCTATTAAACAATTTATGAGAAAGTGATTTGACCCATAAACCAAAAACACTTTCTCCTAATAATCCAATAATAATAATAATGAAAATAAGGATTAGGGTGATAATCATATTAATAATTAATTCATAGTATTGATCAGGAATACTTGTTGAGAGTATATGAGGAAACAATCTTGAAATGTTAGTAGTGAATTGATACAAATGATTAAAAACCCACCCTAGGATAGCTATTGTTGCTGATATAGGTGTTAGAAGTAGGACTCCATTAAAAAACCAAACTCGGCAAATATTAGCTTTAGGTGGTATTTCAAGAACTATTGGAGGTTGCACACCATCTATAGTGTTTTCTTCCATAGTAACAGCACCTACAGAAATAACGGTAGTCATTGCTTGACCACTAGTTAATTTACAAGGAGTTACATTTTCTTTTTTACAAAGAAGATAAAAACCAGCAGATACTACAGGAGCAGAAGGAACATAAACAGTAACCCATTTTTCACCCTCTTCTTCCCCTAAGAGATGTTTGGCGTGTGTAGAGGTTATAAAAGCAATACTTTTTGAATATTCATTAGGATAAGGAATTATGACACTTTCTGAGATTCCATTTGCTAAGGGATCTGAGTTATCTTGTTGAAAAATACTTTCTGTGATTTTTTTGAAGGTGGTATAGATAGGTCTTATAAAAGTAGGCTTCATGAGAATACCATCTATTAAAAAGGAGAAAAATCGGCCTAAAAATGTAGATGCTAACATTCCAAAAATGAAAATAATTAGAAGAATACATAATAAATATAAAATATCTAAAATACTATTGATATGAGGCTGTTCTACAATAAATTTAGGAAGCATTCCTGATAAATCAGGAATAAAAGTCCTTAATAATCCCCAAGCCCAGTACACAAGACCTAATGTTATCCCAAAAGGTAATAGTAATAGAATACCATCTTTAAAAGCATGAGTAATAGGGTGTTTTTTTTTCATCGTTTTCATCGAATATTCCTTGGTTTTGGTTTGATAATTAATTATTTTTTTGTTGATATCCCGTTGAAAGAAGAATTCTACGGGTAATATTTGAAAATAGGGGAGCGGATACTCCACCACCACTTCGTTTATTTCCTTTTGGATTATGGATAGCAACGACAATTGCTAAATCAGGATTTTCAATTGGTAAGATACCAATAAATACAGTATTGTTTTTACCTGTACCATAGCCAGCTTGTCCAGCAATCATTCCTGTCCCTGTTTTTCCAGCAATTCGTATTCCTTCGATAGCTGCTTGAGTCCCAGTTCCTTTTGGACTTACTACATTTTCTAGAGTATATAATAATTCTTTGGCTTTTTGAGGGTGTAAAAGTTGTTTTGGAAGAGAAATGTTATTTGTATATAGTTCTTCCCCTGAGATATCTCGAATAGAAAGAATAAGCTGAGGGTCTATATATTGCCCTTGTCCTCCAATAATAGAACTTGCTATTAATAATTGTAAAGTAGTCACACCAATCTCTTGACCTATGGCTACCATTGGTTTGGATAATGCTGACCATGTTGAAGGTTCGTGTAGAATCCCTTTTTCTATACTGGTAAGAGGGATATTTGGCTTTTGACCAAATCCTAGTTCTTGTAACCATAAATAATAATCGTCTATTCCAAATTGAGAAGCCAAACGTGCAAAAGATATATTTGCAGATCTTGTTAACATCGTTGATAAAGGAATATAGCCAAAAGCAGGCTGTGAGAAAGTGTAATCACCAATTTTGTAAGGAGTATAATCGTCAAAAGTTGGACTTTCAGTAGAAGCAAGACCTTGTTCCATTGCAAAAGCAGCAGTGAATAATTTCATTACAGAGCCAGGTTCATAAATATGAGAGATAGAAAGTGGCTTGTTTTTATCTTCACTTACTTGTACTAAAGTGAGAATTTCTCTTGTTTTGATATTGATAATACCAACACTACCACCATAAGCATCAGATTCTTGTACAACATTATATAGTTCTTCATAAGCTATTCGAGACATTTCTGCATCGAGACTTAGAGTAACACTAGAACCTTGGGTGAGAGGTTCGTTTAGGGTATATTCAGTTCCATATAAACCAATCCCATCTCTTCCTAAGATACCAATAATAGGAGATAAAAAAGGATAAGGATAAAATCGAGATTCCTCTGAAGTAATCCCTAACTCATCATTTTTTAGATAGTCTTCTTTTTTTAATAAGTCGTATAATAATTCAACAGGAGCTAAGATAGAAGGAGTCATATCTCTTTTTATATAAACAAAATTTCTATCTGTTTTATCTAAATTTTCAAGTTCACTGGTACTGAAATATCCTGTAGAAAGAAGATATCGTTTTATATATTCTTTTAACTCTGGAGAAATAAGAGCAGGTCTTACATATAGGGAACTTGTAGAAGATATTCCAGCAACTAATCTACCTCTAGTATCGTAAATATTTCCACGAGGTGTGGTAATACGGTAGTTAACAGATGAGAGTCTTTTATCAGGCAATAGAGTAGTTTGTATAAGTTTAACACTTGTAAGAAGAAATCCAACTAAAAACAATACAGAGAGGAATAGAAAACGGTGCGATTGTTTCATATATATATGCCTACTTAAATTTACTAGATGTTAATTTTCTCTTCCTAATTATGACATTTTTTACTTGAAATTGCAATTGAAAGTACGTATATTTCGATAAAAAATAAATAAAATCAACAAATATATTTTATCTATTGATTTAATTTATATTATTTGCTATAATTAATAAATATATAAAATACATATTTTAAATTTATGGAGGATTTATGAAAATCAACAAAATTAGTTTATTAATAGCATTAGGAGTCATAATTATGTCTGAAAGTAATATAGAAGCACAAGCAGGGATTATTCAACCTGTAAATCCAAAAAACCCAGTAGTAACAATAGAGACAGAATTAGGAGTCATCAAAGCTGAAATTTTTGAAGATAAAGCGCCTATTACTTCTGCAAATTTTATTAAATTAGCAAAAGAAGGATTTTATAATGGAGTTATTTTCCACCGTGTTATCAAAGATTTTATGATTCAAACAGGAGATCCTCAAGGAACAGGAATGGGTGGTCCAGGCTATACTATTAAAGATGAATTTCACCCACGTCTTAAGCATACTTCTATAGGAGTTCTTTCTATGGCTAATGCTGGTCCAAATACAGGTGGTTCTCAATTTTTTATTACTTTAGCGCCAACCTCTTGGTTAGATGGTAAGCATGCTATTTTTGGTCAAGTAATACAAGGGCTTGATATTGTTAAAAAAATTGGTGCTGTACAAACAGGGGCAAATGACAAACCTGCAACACAGGTATCAATGAAAAAAGTAACTATTAACTAATAAATTCTTATATAACTATAATAAATTAAAAAAAGCAAGAGTCTTAGTATTCTTGCTTTTTTGTTATGCTATGTAATAACACACTATAAAGATAGTATTAAAGTTAAGATACTTGTTTCAATTTTTTTGTGATTTTATCTTGACGATATATGCATAATACAGTATAATTATGATACAATATTATACTGCTATTAAAAACACTATATTTGAAAACATATTTATTACAATTAAGGGGCTTTTCGATGATGACCACAAAATATTTTGATTTTGAATACGAATTAAAAGAAATAGACCTTGCGATAGAAATCCTACAAAATGATTTAGAGACTGATTCAGTCCAAATCCATGCCTTAGAAGATCAAAAAAATGATATCTTACAAAAACTCTATATAAATTTGACACCATGGCAAACAACTCAAGTTGCTCGTCATCCAGAGAGACCTGGTTTTATAGATTATACACAAGGAATGTTTTCTGAATTTATAGAGCTTCATGGAGATCGTTTGTATGGAGATGATAAATCTATTATTACTGGTTGGGCAACTTTAGGTGGCGAAAAATTTATGATAATAGGTCAAGAAAAAGGAAAAGATACAGCTTCTCGTGTCCAATGTAATTTTGGGATGTCTAGTCCTGAAGGATATCGTAAGGCACTCAGAATGGCAAGAATTGCTGAGAAATTTAATAAACCTATTCTCACTTTTGTAGATACTCCAGGAGCTTATCCAGGAATAGGTGCTGAAGAACGAGGACAAGGAGAAGCTATTGCCAAAAATATCATGGAATTTTTTGGTATTAAAGTTCCTATTTTGTCTGTAGTCATAGGTGAAGGTGGTAGTGGTGGAGCTTTAGGAATAGCAGTTGCTGATAAGGTGTTCATTCTTGAACATTCTATTTATTCTGTTATTTCTCCAGAATCTTGTGCTTCTATTTTGTGGCATGATTCAAAAAAAGCACAACAAGCTTCAGAAGCTTTAAAATATACTCCAAAATATCTAAAAGAATTTGGAGTTGTCGATCAAATTATCCCAGAACCTATAGGTGGGGCACATCGTAATCAAGAATTAATGATGGCTACTCTCTCAGAAACACTGCTAAATAATGTAGTATTGTTAAAGAAAAAAAATACAACAAAACTTCTCAACGAAAGATATGATAAATTTAGAAAAATTGGATATTATGCAAATAAATAAATTAGGAGATTCATATGAGTCAATTAAATAATAATTTAGTGAATATGGAGAAACATCATTCTTCATTTGAAAATTTTGTCAGAACATTACCTGTTCCTATTCTTAAAGAATTTATAAAGGGTTCTTCTTTACAAGCGGTAGGATTTAAAAAGTCCAATCAAGTATTAACAACTAAAGACGTCACTGCTATCACAAAAGAATTTCCTTTATCTATAGAAAAAAGTGAAAACAAAATTCTTGTTACAGATGGTGTATTAAACATTAAAGACAAGCGTATCGCTGTTTTATTTTCTGGAGGTCCAGCATCTGGTGGACATAATGTCGTTGTAGGTATTAAAAAAGCTCTCGGAGAACATAATACTCTGCTTGCTACCAAAGCAGGTCCTAAAGGATTACTAGCTGGTGAATTCTTTGAGATCACTGATGAAATGGTAGCTTCTATTTGTAATACAGGTGGCTTTGATTTTATGGGTTCTGATAGAACAAAAATAAAATCAGAAGAACAATTTAGTCAGGTTAAAGAAGTTGTAACAAAACATAAAATTGATACTG
>CAMQSH010000071.1 GCA_947036575.1 uncultured Brevinema sp.
GATTGAGCTGTGTACTAATAATATTAACATCAGCACCATTCTTGATTAAAAAATTTACGGCATCTACTCTGTCATTATCTACTGCCACCATGAGAGCGGTTTCCCCATCTTTTACATCTTGAAAATTGATATCAATTTTATCTTTCATCTTAGGGTAGAGATATTCTATAGTTTTAATATCTCCGCCTAAAATAGCAGACTTAAAGACATGTTGTACATCAGCTCTATCTGTCGCAAATAAATTAGCATTATGTTCTTCAATGAGATATTTAGTAATATCCAAATATCCTAAAAATGCTGACCACAAAAGGGCTGTTTGACCTAGACTTGCAGTATCTTTGACTTCTATATTTTGTCCATTATTGATCATTTGTTTGATTTTAGTGAGATCGCCTTTTTTCACAGTATCAAACCATAAGGCATCAGGACCCCCGGATGCTTTGTAAAACAAACGATGTGATAGTCTTGATGGACTAGCAAGATTAGTCATCTGCTCATAAGTAAATCGTGGGTAATCCTTTGCATTTTGACCAAAGGTAGGTGATACCAACAAGAGTAATAATAATATTTTCATAAAAATCTCCTTGATTAAACTGATTAATCATATAGATTTATTATACAATATTTATCTGATAATTCAAATGATATTTATTTGTTAGTTTTGCAAGTTGTTTAATATTAATGAATTATCTATAAATGTTTGACATTAGTAATATAGAATTATAGATTTTCAATGAAATGTTTAGGATGTTTATTATAATATCCCATATAAACGCTATCATCGTTTTTATCGAAATTCAGTTGATACATTCTGAATGTCACAGAAATATCTTTGGGTTGCCATTGTTCAACATAGGAATAACAATAGCGCATTCCTAATTTTTTCATAATAGCACCACTTCTAGGATTGTTGATATCATGCGTAGCCGTAACAAATCTATACCCATTCATTTTAAGTTTGTTAATGATAGCTTGGGATGCCTCTGTAGTAATCTCCTTATGCCAGAATTCTTTTCTGAGACCATAACCAAAATCATGACTGTTTTCATTGTCAAAATTCACATATCCAATTACTTTGTCATTTTCTTGAAGACAAATCGCATAGTGATAGGCAGATGTTTTTTTATAATACTCTATATAATTTTTCTGAAGGAATAATCTAGCTTCTTCAAGAGTTTTTATACGATGCCACGGAAGAAATCTATTTGTTTCCACATCACTCATGATTAGAAAAAAATCATCTAAATCATCTTCAGTGAATTTTCTTAATATTAATCGTTCAGTTTGTATGAGAGGAGTGTTTTCAGAATTGTTCATCAATCTAACTTCCTAATTTATATATTTGTTGCGTATTTTTATTTAAAAACGAACAGATATTCTAGCCTCCTGTGGGGATCGAACCCACGGCCTTCTGATTACGAATCAGACGCTCTACCAACTGAGCTAAAGAGGCAAACTAATATTTTTTTATTATACTATATGTCTTTTTAAATATCAAAGTATTTTTAAAATCTTATTGGTTTAATTATATGTAGTCTACTTCCATTAAACTTATAATCTGTCCACCTAACATTTTTATATTTTTTAGAACTATTATTTTTGAGATATCCAAACTATGTTTTATCATTTTATAGGTGAGATGGATGATCTATAAATATTATTATATAAGTTATAATGCCTGAGATAATGGGGAATTTTTAAATACAATTTAAATTTTAGCATAATATTCACTCAAATAGTATAAAAAACAAACGATGAAGTTCTATTTGTCTAATAATTGTGGTTTATATTGACATTTTATAAGTCATAATGTATAATAATCCATCTAAATAAACATGAAATTATTTTATGGGGGGAAATCATGAATAAATATTTATTACTAGTAGCTTTGTTTTTTAATGCCTGTACATCAGACAATAATCAAATTGTAGATAAAGATAATGTTATCGTAGGGGTACCAACAGAGGTAGTTAATTTAGCTCCTTATGGGTCTAATGATACGGCTTCGGCTCGGGTAAGAAGTCAGATTTTCGAACATTTAATTGATAGAGCTGAAGATGGTTCTTTTATACCTGTTTTAGCCACTGGATGGAAATATGTTACACCAACAATTTTGGAAGTAACTATTCGATCTAATGTTCTTTTTCAAAATGGAGAAACTCTTACAGCTGAAGATGTTAAATATAGTTTTGATATCATGCTCCAAACTCCCGAAATTGCAAATGTTGTTCGCCCTATTAAACAAGTTAATGTTGTTGCTCCTCTTAAAGTACAGATCGTTTTAAAAGCACCTTTTGCAGCTATCTTAGCTCACCTTGCGCATAGTGCTGCAAATATTATTAACGAAAAAGCACACAAAGAAAGTCTTACTAAAGCTGAGTATATTCCTGTAGGGACAGGTCCATTCTCTTATGTTGCTTGGAATCGTGGACAAAATATATTCTTAAAAAGATTTGATAATTATTGGGAAGGAACCCCCAAGCTTGCAACGGTAGAATTTAGAGTTATTCCAGAATTATCTATAAGAATGATTGCTTTAGAGACTGGAGATATTGATATTGCTTATGATATTGAGGGATCGGATAAAGAGAATATTATTGCTAATCCTGACCTTCTATTAGTAGAAAAAAACTCACCACGTGTTGAATTTCTCGTTTTTAATATGGGATCAAAAGGCAATCCTTTATGGAAAGATAAACGTATTCGTCAAGCTGTTGATTATGCTATTGATAGAGATGGTATTATCAAATCTGTGTTATTTGGATCTGGTTCTCGTGCTAATTCCTTACTTCATGGATCCGTTATAGGACATAATCCAAATATTCCTATACAAGAATATAATGTAGCTAAAGCTAAATCACTTTTACAAGAAGTCTCAATACCAAAAGACGCCAAAGTTACTATTTGGGCTTCAGAATCAATTCGTAGTAAGATTGCAGAGATTATTCAAGCAAATTTAGAAGAAATTGGTATCCCTACTACTATTGAAGTGTTGGAATGGTCAAAATATCTTGCCTCTGTAAGTACTGGGGATTATGATGTTGCATTATTAGGATGGGCAGCCTTAACAAGAGATGCTGATAATGTACTGTATACTCATTTACATTCTATATCTTTCGGTAAAGCTGGAAATCGTTCTTTTTATAAAAATGATGAATTAGATAAGGTTTTGGATTTAGCAAAAATTGAGTCAGATTCAAAAAAACGAGATCAATACTATGCACGAGCATCTGAGATTAATAAAGATGAGGTGTTGTATATTCCTTTGTACCATACAACTCAAAATGCAGGAATTCATCGTACTGTAAAAGGATTTTCTATAGATCCATCTGGTACACATTATTTAAAAACCGTTTATTTTTAATCAAAGGAGAAAATTATGATTAATATGTTACTAATGTTGTTGATAGTTGTTGGTTTATTTGGACTAGGTGATTTTTTAGGAGTTTTAACTAAAGCCAAACTATCATCTGTTTTTGTTGCATTGTTGGGAGCTCTTATCTTATTTATGACAGGAACAATTCCTGCAGATATTGTTGCTCAAGCAGGTTTGTCTGATATTGCTAAATGGGCTAGTCCTATTCTAGTTTTTAGCATGGGAACAATGATTAATATAAAGCAATTATTTGATGAATGGAGAACTGTTCTTATGTCTTTAATTGCTATGATGGTTGCTTTAGTTTCTTTAATGTTAGTAAGCCCTATTATTGGTAAAGAATTAGCACTTGTTAGTATTCCAATTGTAAATGGTGGTATTATTGCTACAGAGATTATGACTACTGCCGCTTTAGAAAAAGGATTCCCTTTTGCTGCTGGATTTGGGGCATTAGTATATGCTATTCAAAAATTTGTTGGAACTGTTCCAGCTTCTTATTTTGGATTGAAAGAAGCTAATATTATAGTTACAGAATATAGAAAAAATTCTATTTCTATAACAGAATTAAAAAAAGAAGCTACGACACAAGAAGCTACAGTAAAACAAGCTGTTTATAAAAAATATATTAGTTATTACACACCATTTGTTTGTTTTGCTCTTGCTACTTTAGGTGGTTTAATAGCTGTAATTATTCAAAAATATACAGGATTACACAATAGTATTACTAGTTTGATTTTAGGAGCTATTGTTGGATATATGGGATTAGTCCCTCCTAATATTTTAGATCATGGTAAATCTTCTGGATTGATTACTATGGTAGTTTTTGCTGCCATTATACCTTCTCTTGCAAAAATAACTTTTGGAGATTTAGTGACAATGAGTTGGCTATTAGTAGTAATTTTTGGTGTTGTATTATTAGGTACATATTTCTTTATTTGTGTACTACCAACATGGAAATTAGTAGGATCTAAAAATCTTGCTTTTGGAATTGCTATGGGTCAACTTCTTGGATTTCCTGCAACATATCTTATTGCAAACGAAATTGCAACTGCTGTTAGCGAAAATGACGAAGAATATAAAGTTATTATGGCAAAATTAGGACCTGCTTATGTTGTATCGGGAATGGCATCAGTTACAACCTTGTCTGTTTTTATTGCTGGCTTCCTAGTAAATTTTCTTTAGGAGATTATAAATGAAAGTAAATCCACATTCTCATCGATATCCCTCTATACGTAACCTTGTTTACGGACAAAGAGGTATGTCAGCAAGCTCTAATCCTTTAGCAGCACAAGCTGGATTAGAAATCTTAAAAAAAGGCGGTAATGCTATTGATGCGGCTATTACTACAGCTGCAGCATTAACTGTCGTAGAACCTACTGGTAACGGTATTGGCGGAGATGCCTTTGTTCTTGTATGGGCAGGAGGTAAGTTACATGGATTGAATTCTAGTGGATTTGCTCCAGAAACAATGACTCTCCAATACTATTTAGATAAAGGATTAAAAAGTATTCCCACTTATGGATTTGATGCTGTTACTGTTCCTGGTATTCCTGCAGCTTGGGCTGAACTTAGTGAAAAATTTGGTCGTTTAAGCTTACTAGAATGTCTTGCTCCTGCAATAGAATATGCTCGTAATGGGTGTGTCATTGTTCCTAATGTAGGGCGAGGATGGAAAAGAGCTTACAATCTTTACAAAAAAGAACTAAAAGAAGATATGTATCAACATTGGTTTAATCATTTTTGTCCCAATGATCGTTGTCCTGAAGTAGGTGATGTGTGGAAAAGTGAATATACTGCTCAAACATTAGAAGAAATTGGAAAAACTCAAGCCGAAAGTTTTTATAGAGGTGCTTTAGCTCAAAAGATTTCTGCATTTTCTGAAAAACATGGTGGACATCTTCGTGCTAGTGATTTAGCAAAATTCAAACCAGAATGGGTAACGCCTATTAGTACCAACTATAAAGGTTATGATGTCTATGAAATTCCACCTAATGGGCATGGAATTACAGCATTAATGGCTCTAAATATTTTCAAAGGATTTGATATTAAAGAAAAAGAATCTGTTGATACTTATCATAAAATGATAGAAAGTATGAAGTTAGCTTTTGTAGATACTCAAAATTATGTTGCAGAACCTTCTGCTATGAAAGTAACTTCAGAAGAACTTTTATCACAAAAATATGCAGATAAAAGAAGATCTCTCATCAATGAAACAGCCCTAACACCTGAAATCGGAGATCCAACTTCTTCTGGTACTGTTTATCTTGCTACTGCCGATAATGAAGGTAATATGGTTTCCTATATTCAAAGTAACTATATGGGCTTTGGATCTGGACTAGTCGTACCAGAAACTGGAATTGCTTTACATAATCGAGGTAATAATTTCTCTGTAGATCCAAATTTGGCTAATGTAGTAGGACCAGGTAAAAGACCTTATCATACTATTATTCCAGGATTCTTATGTAAAGATGGAGATGCTGTAGGTTCTTTTGGAATTATGGGTGGATTTATGCAACCACAAGCTCATGTTCAAGTGTTAGTAAATACTATAGACTTTGCATTAAACCCTCAAGAAGCACTAGATGCTCCTCGTTGGCAATGGACTGGTGGTAAAACAGTTGAAGTTGAAGCACATTTTCCACCAACATTAGCTCAAGCATTAGCTGATAGAGGTCATGACATTAAAATGAACTATTCTTCATTATTGATGGGTCGAGGTCAAATTATTTGGAAAACAGAACAAGGTACTCTAGTAGCTGGTACAGAATCTCGTTGTGATGGACATATTGCTGCTTGGTAAATTGGAGAATATATGATGATTTATAAAGATATTTTTTTAGCATTTATTAAACCTGCTGTTTCAACTTTTGGAGGTGGACCTTCGGCTATTCCAGTTATTCAAGATGAAGTAGTAAATAACTATCAATGGATGACAGAATCTGAATTTATTGATGCTATTGCTTTTGGTAATTCTTTACCAGGTCCTATTGCAACTAAACTATCTGCATTTATTGGATATAAAGTTGGTGGCTGGTTGGGAAGCTTAGTAGCAGTGACTGCTATGGTAGTCCCCACCGCATTAGCAATGATACTACTATATAATCTATATGCTCGTTTTAAAAATGAACCGTGGATGATAGGAATGCTAAAACTAGTTAAGCCTGTTATATTTATTCTTATTTTAGATATTTGTGTAGGTATGAGGGGTGTTTTTAATAATTGGCAAGCTTTTGCTGTGGCTTTACTAACTGCTGTGGGACTATATGTATTAAAATTGCCACCAGCACTATTAATTGTATGTTCTTTAGTACTAGGGGGGATATTTGTACGATAAATACAATTATATCTGCTCTACAGTACTTACAGCTATAAATAAATCTATTATAACAAAAAAAGTCTTCTATTAATTTAGAAGGCTTTTTTACAATTCTTAAAAAAGAAATCCCATTACTTCGAAAGGATAAATTTTTTACCTTTAATGTACAATAAAAACAAGCTTTCTAATTGTAGAAAGCTTGTTTTTATTTGTTATAGATTTAAATTAGATATTTCTAGCTAATTCATAGGCATCCCAAATAGCATACATAATATTATGTACTTTATTTGAATCCCCAACATTGTGCACAGGGATATCACCAGTTGATAATTCTTCAAATAATTTATTATATTCATTATAACCAATGGAGGTAATTAAGGTATCACAAGGAAGATCTATAGTTTTATCACCTTTTTTGATTGTTACTGTTTTACCACTTGTATTTTGAATAGTAGCTTGAGTATGAATTCCAATTTTATGGAAGGCAATCAAATCTTCAAGCATGAATTGGTTCATATGAGGAAGAGCTCCATGTCCTCCTAAAATATGAGGAGTTATCTCTAGGATATTTACCTTTTTACCAAGTTGAGTCAACCATAAAGCAGTTTCACAACCAACAAGACCAGCACCAACTAGTACTACATTCTCTCCAACTTCAGCCCTTTTCATGAGAATATCTTCTGCAGGTATAGGTTTTATATCGCCATTAAAAGTAAGAGTTTTGGCAGTTGAACCAGTTGCTACTACGATAATATCAGCACCAAATTTTGAAGCAACTTCTGAAGTCATATCTGTATTGAGTTTGACTTCAACGCCTAGAAGTTTTAATTGACGTGCATAATATTCTATCAAGGCATGATCATAATGTTTGAAAGGAGGAACACCTCCTGGTATTAAGTTACCACCGAGAGCATCTGTTTTTTCACAAAGTGTTACTTTGTGACCAGAAATAGCACATGATCTTGCTGTTTCTAAGCCTGCTGGACCACCACCAACTACCAACACATGTTTTTTTATTAAAGCTGGTTTTATTCCATAAATTTCTTCTCTACCACAAGCAGGGTTAACAGCACATGATACAGGTCCATTTGCAATTCTACCCATGCAACCATCATGACAACCGAGACAAGGACGTATTTCATCTTCTCTATTATATCTTATTTTTGTAACATATTCAGCATCAGCAAGTAAAGGTCTACCATAACTTACGATATCACAACAAGTTCCAATGACTTCATTAGCCATTTTGGCATCGTCCATTCTTCCTGCTAATATAATAGGAACGTCTACATGTTTTTTTAATATTTCACCAAAACTATTATAAACACCATTTTCAAAATACATAGGAGGGTGATTCCAATACCATGAATCATAAGTACCAGCATCAACATTAAGAGCATCATAACCAGCATTAACTAGGATTTTAGCAGCTTCTATTCCTTCTTCTATATCTCTACCTGCTTCGGCATAATCTTCACCTGGTAGTCCACCTTGTCTTAAAGCTTTCATACAGCTTTTTAAACTATAGCGTAAACTTACAGGAAAATCCTCACCACAAGCTTTTTTGATACCTTTAACAATATCAGTCGCAATTCTTAATCTATTTTCTAAAGAACCACCATATTCGTCAGTTCTTTTGTTATAAATACTAATTGCAAATTGATCAAGCAAATAACCTTCATGAACAGCATGAATTTCAACACCATCAAAACCTGATTTTTTAGCAACTACTGCAGACATTACAAATTTTTGAATCATGTTTTGAATTTCTGTAACAGTCATTTCTCTATGTATTAATTTAGGATCAAATCTATTGCCTTGTTCAGAGGGAGCGAGATTAGTTTTAATAAATCCTGGTAAGGCACTACGCCCTAAACCACCTGTAAGTTGTAAAAAAATCTTACAACCATAAGCATGAATTCTATCATTCATACTATAAGTACTATGGACAAATGCTAAAGGATTAGTAGTAGGACAAGGGATAGCAATATTTGGGAATCCTTCAATATTCGTATCAACACTACAAACTCCAGTTATAATGAGACCAACATCATATTTTGCACGCTCTACATAATAATCTTGTAAACGCTGTGTAAAACCACCATTCGTATCGGAATATCCAACGGGCCCCATAGGAGCCATAGAAGTTCTATTTTTTAATTTCAATTTTCCTATATTTGTAGCTTCAAAAATTTTTGAATATTTCATACCTCATCCCCATATATATTTTTATGAATACTGATAATATTTTATATAGATTTCTTATCTATAACTATTACTAGAATTCATTCTACCAAAATTATAACATTCTCTAAAAAAAAGTCAAATACAACTTTTTTTATTTAGTGATATTTAACGATACAAAGTATAAGTAAATAATATTGATAAAGATACTGTGAAAAATATTAGAAAATTATTTAAACGAAAAAAGGAAGTTAATAAAAACTTCCTTTTTTCTAGCCCCCTGTGGGAATTGAACCCACGACCCTCTGATTACAAATCAGATGCT
>CAMQSH010000072.1 GCA_947036575.1 uncultured Brevinema sp.
ATATGAGAAAACATGCTATAAAAAAATAAAAATAGCTATTACTATTGATAAATCTTTTGACTACCTACTAAAAAACACCTTCTTTATTAGAGAGGGTGTTTTTTTGATTAGCTAAAAGTATGATTTTTTCTTAATTGGTATTACATTGAGTTAGTCGATAAATCGCATAGGCATAGATTTTGGTATTTAAAATAATATGATCTATAGCCATGTATTCATCACTATTATGAGCTATCCCTCTCTCTCCAGGAAAAGAAGGTCCAAAAGCAACAATATTAGGCATAACCTTAGCATAAGTCCCTCCTGTTGTAGTTACAGGCGTACTATTCAAATTAGTTATTTCTTCATAGGCTTTACTTAGCTCAATAACCATAGGATGAGCCAAAGGAAAATTCACGGCAGGCATATGTGTAATAACTTGGAATTCACTAGTGTTAAAAGTGTTTTTCAAGGTGTTTAGCTTATCGTCTATGGGACAATTTATAGGGTATCTTAGGGTCATTTTTAGAGAAAGAATATCATCTTCAAGATACAGATCATAGATAGTAATCATCAAATCTCCTGTATGCTCATCATGAAAATTAATCCTTAGATCATTGCCATAAATATCCTGTAAGGAACTTGTGATTTGTTGCGTAAAATGCTCGATATTTGTATTTTGTAAAAAATCAGTAGGAAGAATCCCTAGCAATCCTATGATAGCATTATCTCCTAAATAAGGATTATTAGCAGGAGCTCTTATTCCTTTATAAGCAATTTTAAGGAGATTATGCTCCCTAGATATAGTAATATTTTTTTGTTGTGATAAGAGCTCGAGAGAAGTAATATCTATAGTAGGATCACTTAATTCAAAGACAAATTCACAAAAATCAGGAACAACAGAAGACAAAAAATCTTCATTAATTTTTTTGAGAAGAATAGCTTTGTTAGGGCATGTTTTTTGAGAAATACTAGCCCTCAACACACCATTTTCTCCATAGACAACAGGATACTTACAATCTGGAGTAAAGCCCATAAGAGGGGCTTTTTCTTTGTTTAGATAATAAGGAATATCATGGAATCCACTTTCTTCATCGGTACCAAAAATAATTCTTACCCTATAGTTACTTTTTACATTTAAATCCATTAATGTTTTTAGAGCAAAAAGACAAGAGAGGATAGGGGATTTGTTGTCCAGTACTCCTCTTCCATAAAGGACACCATTGTGTATTTCTGCCCCATAAGGAGGATAAGTCCAGCCACCACCTTCGGGGACGACGTCCAAATGTCCTACAATTCCTATGTAGTCTTCTCCTTGACCATATTCTGCATATGCTACGTAGCCGTCGAGATTTACAGTATGAAAGCCCATTTCTTTAGCTTTAGAAAGTACAGTTTCTAAACAAATCCCTATATCTTGTCCAAAAGGATAATTAGGGAGAGCTTCTTTTTTTACAGACGGAAGTTTTAAGATCTCTTGTATTAATTGTATCAGTTCCTGTTTATGGGTATCTACATAATCAAATATTTGTTCTTTCATTTGTGCCTCTAATAAATATTACACATTACAATACTAAGTAAGTATTAATAAAAAAATTATAGTTTAAAATCATCATCGTTATCATCAGAAGCGTTTACTTCTTTTTTAGGAGCAGATAGCTCTTCTTTAAGATATTGCTTATCAATTATTTTTAAAAAAGGTATGTACATAAATATTCCCAAAACTAATAAAATAATTTGTAAAATAGCACCTTTTAATCCTGTTACTAAAAATCCTGAAATAAAAATAGGCGTTGTCCAAGGTATAGAAACTCCATTAGTATAAGGGATGATATTCCAAAGCATTGCATAGTAAGCAATAATGATATTGACTGTTGGTACAATGACAAAAGGTATAAACATCAAGGGGTTTAACATAATAGGAAGTCCATAAATAATAGGCTCATTGATCCCAAAAATCCCTGGTACGAGAGATAAGCCAGATAATTTTCTGATACGTTCACTTTTACAAACAATAAGTGCGGCAATTAATAAGGATAAAGTGCTTCCAGCTCCTCCAAAAGTAGCAAACATATCTTGAAAAGAACCTGTAATAATATTAGGGAGAGGAGATCCATTTTGGAAAGCATCTAGATTTTCTAAGGATAAGACTCTTAAAACAGGGTTGAATACAGCTCCGACTACACTGGATCCGTTGATTCCAAAAAACCAAAATAAATGTAGAAAAACATAGGCAGTAATCATTGCTCCTAATGTATTTCCAGCTTTGGTGAGGGGAGATTGTAAAAAAGTATAAACAAAAGTATGGATATCCTTATAAGGAGTAAAATCAAAAATTGTTTTAATGATAAATATGACAAGCATTACTACTGCAGATGGAATTAACACTTCAAAAGATCGAGCAACAGCAGGGGGTACAGCTTCGGGTAATCGAATAATCCACCCTTTTTTCCATGCTTTTGCAAAGATAGAGACAGAAAATATTGAAGTAATCAATCCTATAAAAATTCCTTTTGATCCCATCCAAGCTAAAGGAATACTATTAATCATATATATTTCAGTAGCATTAGGTGGGGTAAATATTGTGACAAAAGGAGTAAGGATGAAAAAAGAGACTAAAGCTATAATAGCAGATGAGATTCCATCAACATCTTCTTGACGACCAAAAGAATAACCAACACCTAATACAGTAAGAATAGTCATGACATCAAAAGTAGCTTTAACAGGCTGTACTAAACGGGATGCCCAACCATCTCCAAAAAATTGTGCCCAAAAATCTACCCAACCAGGGATAGGAAAGTTAGCGACTAATAAAAATAATGATCCTATAATCAACAAAGGTGATGAAATCAAAAAACCATCTCTAATAGCTAGTAAGTATTTATTTTTTCCTATTTTTTCGGCAATAGGCATAAGAACATCTTCTAACATTTGCATAAAATTCATGTAAATCTCCTAATATAATATATTATAACCCTATATTAATTATTTTTGATCATTTTCTTTTATCATTTTAATTGCTTGCTTGAGAACTTTACTTCCATCCATTAAGGCATAATCTTGTGTATCTAATAAAGCAATAGGAATATTAGTACTGGCATAACGTTCTTTCATGTCTTCATAAAAATGTCTCACTTGAGGTCCTAATAAAATACAATCTGGCTTTTCATCTGTAATCAATCCATGAGCTTTAACCATAGGGTAGGCATCGATTGTTACAGGAACTTGTTTTTCTTCTGCCACTTTTCGCATTTTAGAAACCATTAAACTAGTGGACATCCCAGCTTCACAAAATAAAAATATTTTTTTCATTATTCTTCCTCATTTTATATTTTTTTTGATTAATCATCTGATTTACTATATCGTAATCGTATCTCTATGCGTTTTTTTATACCAAGCTTGAAGCCATTCTTCGCTTGCTTTTTCTATGATAGTTTTTTGTTCTTTTCTATGGGCAATAAATACTGTTGCAGGAATATCTTGTGTTGAGACGACAAAAGAATATTCTACATTAGTAGCGATTCCCCATTCCCCTTTGTTATTGAGGATAGCTAAAGAAATCGCACCACAATGATTTCGTTTTTTTAGCATTTTTTGTTCAAAGCGATTGAGCGCTTTTTCGCCGGCTTCCATAGGAGAAAGTCCTTCTTCCATAAGTCTTACCACTTCATAGGAGAGACAGCCCTTCATGATATCTTCTCCAAGCCCTGTTGCAACACAGCCACCAACTTCTGAATCTACATAAATACCAGAACCAGAAAAAGGAGAATCACCCACACGTCCAGATTTTTTCATAAATAAACCACTTGTTGAGACAGCCGCCGCCATAGACCCTTTTTGATCAAGAGTCACAGCACCAACAGTATCATGCCCGTCATAGGGGGAAAGATTTTTTAGTAATATATCTTGCTTTTTTTGCTCCCAAGCTTTTTGAGCTCTTTCAGTGAGCATATTTTTAAAAGGTAAATGTTGCTTTTGAGCTTCTATGGTAGCTCCTTCACCAACTAAAAAACAATTAAAACGATCTGTTGATATTTTTTTTGCAAGGCCAATAGGATTTGCAATGTTTTTTACTCCAGCAACGCCCCCAAAATCCCAAGTATCTCCGTCAAAAAATGCAGCATCTAACTCTACAACACCATCAGTATTGGGTAAGCCACCACAACCTACAGATTTATAGAAAGGATAATCTTCTATTTTTTTGATTGCGTGCTCAACAATATCTGATGCTTTTTTTGTCCCTATGGCTAACTCTTTAGATGCTTCAAAACAAGCATCAAAAGCCATACACCAAGTAGCGATAAAGCCCCATTGTTTCATAGTTTTCTCCTGAAATATTAAAATGATATTTTAGATTATGGCATATTGTAGGAATTTGTCAATAGATTTTTTCATAGAAACATCTTTATTTGTGGCCCTTTAAATACGGTTTTATTTAGGGAGCAAATATGAACATATAGGTATAATAATTGTTGTGAAAAATTATTTTCAGAAAATACTTGACAATTTATAAGGTATATGATATTATAATAAGTGTGATTATTATATGCAAACTTACTATAATAATTATAAGCTATAAAATTATAAATAAAAAAGGAGTCTTTACTATGTTTTATAAAGAGTATTCAGTAACAGGAAAGGTAAGCCTAGAAAAGGTATGGAGTTTCTATAAAGATGTGTCAAAATGGTCTACATGGGATAAAAATTTAAATAAAGTAGAGTTACAAGGTGATTTTCAAAATGGTAGTACAGGACTTATGTTTTTGGCTATGCCAAATACTCCTCCAGTAACATTTACCTTAGAAAGAGTCATAAAAAATGAGCGTTTTTTATCTGTTTCTTCTTTAGGATCTGTTACTATAAAGATAGACCATCTTATAGCCCAAAATACTGATGAAGAAATAATAATTACACATATTGTTACAGTTGAAGGAGATAATGAAAATATGGTACAAGGAATTGGTACTAATTTGACAAACAATCTTAAAGAATGTATGGAAAATATTTTATTATTATCTAAATAAAAAAGGAGAGAAATAATGGATTTTGAATTTTCAGAGGAAAAGAGTATTGGTTTGTTGTTTTGGCAAACTTCGATGTTATGGAAAAGAGATATCAATAAGATACTTGTTAATTTTGATATTACACACACACAATATGTAATTTTAGCAGTGATTTTTCATTTGGATAAATCTAGTGAAAAAGCTACTCAGAAAACTATATCTAATATTTCAATGATTGATACGATGACCATATCAAAGACAGTACGATTAATGCAAGTAAAAAATCTAATTGAGAGAATAGAAGATCCTCAAGATAGTAGAGCTAAGATAATAAAAATAACAATAAAAGGTATAGAAATTTTAGAAAAAGCCATACCTGCTATAGAAAGTATTGATAAGAAATTTTTTATGTTATCAAATGAAGAATTAGAAAATTTTGTAAATTTAATGACAAAATTAAAAATACTTAATAATAAGTAATAAATATAATACGATTCTAGTAATTAAGAAAAGGTATTTTTTGTTATTTAATCAGTTATTATTTCACTTAATATATAAACCATACCCATAAAAGCTCCTATACTTATTAGGATAGGCATTGTTGGTGAAATAACACTTCCTTTAAAAGAAAGTCTTATACCTCCTATAAGTAATTGAATAAAAGCACCTACTATACCACCTATAATAGAACCATTTATAATTTTTTTTATATTTTTCTTCATATAAATTCTCCTATTAAAATACTATTTCTCCCAATCCTACAATAATTAATTATTTATTACTATTTTAAAATCATTAAAAATGATAATATTGGATTTTTCTTTAGTATAGAGTTTATATATGAGTAATAGGTTGTCTAATATCTTCTAGTCTTTATTACCTCTCTTTTCTTTAATTATATCATAATATTTAATAAATTCAATCTCTATATTCTATCAATTGTTAACTATCTTAATTGTATTATTGGCAAGTTTTTACACTTATTATTCAACTTTTCATGTGTATGTTATATGGTATATTTTATATTTTTAAGGATTGCTATATAAATAAAAATAGAGTATAATGTCTTGTAAGATACTTTGAGTATATTGAAAAATATTAGAGTATCTAACTAATTACAATAATTAAAATCAATAACAAGTTTATTGAAAAATATTTTTATAGGAGATTAAAATGTTTAAAAAAATATTTTTTTCTATATTGATGATAACTGTTGTTTCTTGTGGAAGCAATCCCAAAGTAAACCCAGACGTCAATGGAAGTTTTGAAGGTGCTGGTGATGGCAGAAATGGAGAAATCAAGGTAAGTGTCGTTGTCGAAAAAGGACTCATAACAGCTATTAATGTTCTTGAATCTTTAGAGACTGGAGAATATGCTCTTCCTGTTTTTGAACAAATGTCGACTGCCATAATTGCTAATAACAATATTAATATTGATGTTGTTAGTGGTGCTACTGTATCAAGTCAAGGTTTCTTAATAGCTATAGAAAATGCACTCAAAGATTCTGGTGCTGATTTTAAAGGTAAACTAATTAAAAGTTAGAAATGACTTGTTAAATCAAAAAACACCCACCAAATAAGGGGGGTGTTTTTTGATTGTTTAATAATTGATTTATTCAAGAATAAAAGTTCCAAAAGAAGAATTAATATGAAAATTTGGGTTTTCTGTTTTAGGGTCAATCCATGAGATCCATTGCATTACCTCTTCTCCATTTACTGTTGAAAATTCAGCTCTATAAACTCCAGCTTGTATAAAATTATCATTAATAACTCCTAATTGGTGAAGTTCTTCTAAAGCAATTCTACCTTCTAGAATATATCCTTTTTCTGTACGTGAACCTTTTGTTTCTAGAGTATTCATATTCCAATCAACATCTCTATTTTTTTGACTATCAGCTTTAATGGATAAAGTTCTACCCTTGTAATCCATTTCTAATGCAAAATAGTTAGGTAAACTACCATCAGCAAGAGGTTTATCGATAGGAGCTTGTGCAAAGAAAAGTTCTACTCTATCTTCTCTGGCTATATCCATTTCTTTGGTAATAGTTTCAGCAATAACTATATTAGTATCTTCTGTTTCAAAAGAAAAATAAAAATATTCTTTATCTTGGAATGCCTTGAAAACAGTCATTGGAGCAGGAGTTGTCTCCCAAGGAAAATGCATTTCTTTATCAATAGCGGTGATTTCTTGCCACACTGATTCAATTAAAGTTCCATCTACAATAATAGCTGTATCTTTGGTAGCAATAGTATATTCATTTGTTACTTTAGAATTATTAGTAGCACAAGATGCTAGTAATAAAAATAGTAATACTTTTTTCATAAAAGTCTCCTTAATTTATATATATATTAATTTATATTAATATCTAACATTATATCATACAATGACAAAAAGTCAATTTGTATTTTATTATTAAATACTAACTAAAAATGTAGTATATTTATGGTTAGGAAATTTATTTCTATTAGGTAATAAATAATAAGATAAGATCTTTAGTAAATACAAACAAAACACCCTCACTAGTTTCCCAGTGAGGGTGTTTTTGCTTTAGTGGTACTTCCAAAAAAGGAGATACCATAAAAAAGGGGGGGAATTATTATATTTTAAGATTAGGAATAAATAGATATATATAACTTATGTTAAATATCATAGATAATCCAATGTTAGGATCAATTGAATAATTATATTTGTTTTTAATCCTTGTAATTCATTTAAATCATAACATACAATAGAAGAAAGTCAATACTCATTTTATAAATTTTCTTAAAAATGTTGATTAAAGGGTTTTTATTCTGATTCTGATTCTGATTCTGATTCAGCATTATTATTTACAATACAATGATAGGCACACGCTATTGCAAAGGCTAATGCTTCATCACAATCTTTTTTAGGTTGCATTTTGTGTAGAGAAACATAAGCTTTGGCTCCGCCCTTTTTTTTTGCTTCTTTTAGGAAATTTTGTTTGTTATTATATTCTCGTACTGGTATTCCTTGTAGATAAGTAACTCCTTCAAGATAAGATTTTCTTCTATTGTCAACACTATCAATTTCGTAGCCAGCTATTTTTAATGCTATTTTATCGATTTTATAAGTAGTATTGATCTTTTTGAGTTCTTTATCAAACCAAACTACAGTTTGGATAGGGATATGTTGTTCTGCTTTAAAACATTCTTCTGGTACAGATATTCTATGATCATCATCTGTACTAATAAGAGTATATTCTCCTTGTTCATTTTTATTTATTACAGCAAAGTGAATCCGTTTTTTTCTAATGCATATACCAAGCACATTCATTTTTTTTCCTTACTTTGGAGGGCCAAAGATTTGTTAGTCTTATTATATTTAATATTATACATTGAATATATCTAAAATACAATATAAAATCATATAATAATATTTATAGGATTGTTATAATATATAGAACGTGTTATAATAGTAATAGTAATAGTAATAATTTAGAAGGTGAATATGAAAATTTTAGTAATCGGTAGTTTAAATATAGACCTTGTTGCTCAAGTAGATCGTTTCCCCAATGAAGGTGAGACACTGTTTGGTAAAAATCTTACCCAATTAATAGGTGGGAAAGGGGTAAATCAAGCTTCTTCTGCTGTTAAACAAGATGTTTCTGTAACGATGTGGGGAATTGTTGGAAATGATGCTTTTGGTACTCATATTATTGATAATGTTAAGAAGTTAAATATTAACTCCCAAATCCAAATAGGATCACAATCTACAGGTACGGCATTGATAGAAAGAGATAAACGTGGTAAGAATCGTATTATTGTGATTCCTGGAGCTAATGGAGAATTTACCAAAGATATAGCTATACAAAATCTTCATCTGTTAGATGAGCACGATATTCTTGTTATGCAATTTGAGATTCCTATGCCTACGATAGAATTTTTAGCACAAGAGGCTAAAAAACGAAATAAAGTTGTTATTATCAATCCTGCACCAGCATTAGCAATGAGTGAAGAGCTGCTACATAATGTAGATTATTTAGTTCCTAATGAGCACGAATTGTCTATTATTACAGGAAAGCCAACGGATAGCTTAGATCAAATTAAAAGTGCTGTACAAACTCTAATGGACAAAGATATTCCTTGTGTATTGACGACTCTTGGGGAAAAAGGAGTTTATCTTGCAACCAAAGACGAGCAACATATTATCGAAGCTTACCCTGTAAAAGTTGTAGATACAACAGGTGCAGGAG
>CAMQSH010000073.1 GCA_947036575.1 uncultured Brevinema sp.
AATTATATATATATTATTATGGTATTTGATAAAACTTGCAAGTTTTAGAATAATACTAATCTAAAGAGGTATAATATGAATTGGAAAAAAAATGTTAAGAGAATTATTATTTTAATGATAGTTATGGTAGTTATTAGATGTGCTTCTACATCAACAGATAGAACAGAGATAAACTGGCTGACAGCAATTAATAATACCTCATGGGAACACGATTCTGAAACATTAAGATTTAATTCTGATGGAAAAAAAGTTATTAAAAATGGAAATAGTATATATACTTTTTGTTATGCAGAGACTTCTAGAGTAGGAGTATATTTTACAGATATTGAATTTCCACCTACAAAATGGTATGTATTTTATTTAACTAATAACTTGATTCAATATGGACCATTTTTATCAACCAATGATATTATAAAAAATAGTGAGACAAGTACTATATTTACAGTACTACAATAAATAAATATTTGATTTATAAATTGACTCTTGAGATTTTAGTAAAAATGTATTATAATATATATAATTACCAAAAAGGGAGAATTGTATGTATCTTAATTTACAAAATTTAGCGGATTCTTTTGAATATAGAGGAGAGTCTATTTATAGTAAAATGTACAATGGAGAACGTTATGTTTCTACTACTTATACAACTTTTTATAAAAACATTTGTGCTATTGCACATTATTTACAATTAACAGAAAATCTTAATAAGGGTGATAAAGTTGCTATCATGTCAGAAAATCGCCCTGAATGGATGATGATGTATTTTGGAGTAGTTTACAATGGTATTATTGCAGTTCCTTGTGATGCCATGCTTTCTCCAGAAGAAGTTAAAAATATTATCAAAAGTTCTGGTGTAGAAATTATGGGTGTTTCTCTAAGTATCTATGAAAAACTGATAACAGATACGGAAATTATTTCCTTAATAAAAAAATGGATTATCTTTGATGATAATTCTTCTATCAAAGACAAATCTAATACAATTTCCTTCAAAGAAATTCTAAAACAAACTATCAATACAACTTTTGTAAAAAATGAACTCAAACGATCTGATGTTGCATCCTTGATTTATACTTCTGGTACTACAGGTACTCCAAAAGCTATTATGCTTAGTAATGGTAATTTTATGCATCAAGCAAACAACTTATGGCAATCAGCCCGTCTTGTGGAACAAGATGTGATTTTAAGTGTTCTTCCTTTACATCATACTTTTCAATTCTCTATAGAATTAACAGTTTTTGCTATTGGTGGTAGTATGACATATGCAGATTCAATTAAACCAAATAGATTAATAGATGCAATCAAAACAACAGAAGTTACTATCATGATAGGGATTCCTACTTTATATGCTAAAATTTTAGATGGTATTCATAGAAATCTTTCACAACTTAAAGCTCCTGTTAAACAAATTATTCAACTTTTATTAAAAATTTCTGAACTATCTTATTGGCTAACAAAAAGCCATAAAATAGGGGAAAAATTATTCGCTTTTTTACGTAAAAAAGCTGGCTTAAATTCTGTTACCTATATGATTTCTGGAGCAGGTCCTTTATCTCAAGATGTTGCAAAAGCTTATGCTGTGTTAGGATTTAATTTAGCTAATGGTTATGGGCTTACAGAAGCTTCTCCAGTTGTGTCTGTGGGTGATCCTCTGGGTCCTATTGATAATAATTCTGTTGGTAATGCCATTGGCTATGTAGCATGGAAGATTTTAGATCCTGATTTTGGTGGAATCGGAGAGATTTGTATAAAAGGTGAAAGTGTTATGCTAGGGTATTATAATGATCCTGAAGCTACAGCGATGGCAATAACTAATGATGGCTGGTTAAAAACAGGAGATATGGGGTATATAGGAACTAAAAACAAAAGAGAATATCTCTATATTACTGGTCGTTATAAAAATATTATTGTAACTGGTGGTGGTAAAAATGTTTATCCTGAAAAACTTGAAGAATTGATAAATGTTCATCCTTATATTTTAGAATCTATTGTTATTGGGGTGAGTGCTTCTGATAGTGATATGAGTGAAACTCCTTGTGCTTTGATAGTACTAGATTTATTAAAATTAGAAGAAGAAAAAATTGATCCAACAAGTGTACAAGTAAAAGAAACTATTAATACTCATCTTAGATCAGTAAATACAAAATTACAAACATATCAAAGATTACGTGGTTACGAAATTAGACAAGAAGAATTACAAAAAAATACCACAAGAAAAATCAAGCGTTTTGAATATAAGGGTAATAAATTTAGACATCTTTTATCAGGACATTTTCAATAATATTATTTTTAAATAAAAAAAGCTCTAGTATTATACTAGAGCTTTTTTGTGATTATAATATTCTTTTATTTAGGAAAAGCTTCAAGAAGTTCGCCATTACCTTCTATAGATATTTCTAGATTTGCAGGTAATAAAAAGCTATCACCTTGAGTGAGAGATAATTTTTCCTTATCACAGGTGAGTGTTATAGTTCCTTTTAGAATAGAATAAAGTTTCATTACAGGGATACTTGGTCTAATAGTAGTACTATCTATGGTTAATCGATTGAGAGTGAAATATTCCCAATCTAGTAATTCTACTACTTTACCTTGATTGTTTGCAAAAGATCTTACATCTGCTTTAGCATTAAAATCAATGACATCAGCAGATTTTTTGATATGAAGAGGTCTTTTTATACCGTTTTCTAAACGATCAAAATCATAGATTCTATAAGTAATATCAGAATTTTGTTGTAATTCACAAATAAGAATAGATCCCTTTAAGCTAGCATGTACCATTCCTGGTTTAATAACAACAAGATCACCAGCTTTTACAGAAATTTCTTCAAACATATCATCAAATTTATTATTATTAGCATTTTCTATATATTGCTCAGAAGTGACTCCTTCTTTCATTCCCATAATTAAGGTAGCATCATCACTTGCGGAGATTACATACCAGCATTCTGCTTTACCAAAAGATTTTTCTACAGGGATAGCATAAAAATCATCGGGATGAACTTGAATAGATAATTTGTCATTAATATCTAAAAATTTTAATAAAAGAGGAAATATCTTTGAATATTTCTCAGCAATGTCTTTTCCTAATATTTCAACAGAATAGCTATTTAATAATTCAGGAATTGTTTGGCCTTTAAAGGCTCCGTTAAGAACAACACCTAATCCATTAGTATGAGAAGAAGCTTCCCAACTTTCACCATAATTTTGATCTTTATCGGGTAGATTTTTACCGAGTATGGTATTCAATGCTCGACCACCCCAAACTTTTTCTTTAAAAACTGGGGAGAATTGCATAGGATAAAATTTCATTATATGCTCCTTTGAATATTTATATAATAGTATACAGGTATTTTGATTATTTGTCTAGTAGTGAAAAATTGTAAAAATTGTTAATATTTGTTATAATGATTGTTAATAGGTTAAATATATGAAAGGAGAGTATCATGATTAATATTATGACAATTTTAGCAATAGGGCTTACGGGTGGCTTAGCCAGTGGATTCTTTGGAATAGGTGGAGCTGTCGTAATGGTTCCTTTACTAACAACTATTCTTAACTACCCACAAAAACTAGCACAAGGAACTACTTTGTTAATGTTTATGGTAGCACCATCGATGTTAGCAGGATATCAATATTATAAATCTGGAAACTCTGATGTCAAAGCAGCGGCAATACTTTGGATAGGTGTATTTATTGGATCAGCTGTAGGAGCTTGGGTTGTGAATACAGTATTCAAAGATAATGTAATGTTTATGATGGTATTAAAAAAATCTTTTGCAGTTGTTATGGTTCTCTTAGCAGTTAAAACATGGTTTTCATAATAATTTTATTATATATCTAGCTATAAAAATAAAAAAGATCTTGTATAATAACAAGATCTTTTTTATTTTTATTATTTTTCACGAGATGATATTTTTACTCTAAAAAAATTAAAAGGTAGAATATAAGGGGTTCTAAGTTTATAGGCTTCCCAATCAGGATATTTTTTCATTTGTTCTTCTAAGATAGGTCCAGTTAGATAATAAATGATACAGGTGATGGTTAATGGTGATAATACAGTCAATAAACCTACAAATACTAGAGCATCATAATATAGAATATATCCCTGAGGTATATAAAGAAGGTGTGTACCTATCCAAATTCCCCACCAAAATAATATTTCTCCAAAATAATTAGGGTGTCTTGTATACTTCCACAATCCACGGTCTACTAATTTTCCAGGTTCTTTAAAATGTTTAAGTTGATAATCAGCAGTCCATTCCCAAAACAATCCTGTGATAGATATAATAACACCAAATATTAATACATAAGTATTAATAGGCACTTCAAGGGTAGAAGATCTGATAGGTATATAAAAATAGAAGGGAAGACATATCAACCAAATAAATAATGCTTGACTGAGAAAAATGTTAATATAACTTTTTAACATTCTATGTTTAGAATCTTTAAATTTTTCATAGCGAGAATCTTCTTTTTTACTTCCACGCATTCCAAGATGAATAGATAGCCGAAGTCCCCATATAGTAACCAATCCGATTAACCATAAATGTTGAGTTAGCTGGAAATCCCAAAATATCCCCCATCCTGTTAAGACAACAAAAACAAATCCTAGTCCCCAAGCAATATCTAATATTTTCCAGATATTTATGATATAAGCAATAATAAAAGTAATAGTAAAAAGTATCCATAGTATCAGTAAACTAATACTCGCATAAATAAAAACCCCAGCAAAAAAAATACCCATAATATATCCTCCATATGTTTATATATATTTAATAAAAATAGACAAGATCTTATATTATATCAAATATTATTTTATCATAGCTTGATGGAGTTTATTTATAGTTATCTTGTTATTCTATTTTGAATATTCTTAGTTGACAAAAATTTAAGGTATGGTATAATATATTTAATTAATTTATTGTTTTATAGGAGATCTTTTTGTTGTCAATATTCGCTCTAATACCGATTGTATTTTTAATAGTTTTATTAATAGGTCTTAAAAAACCTGCTTTTATTGTAGCTCCATTGACTTTACTTATTACTATCTTGTTAGCTTATTTTTTATGGAAACAGGATGTGAATTTGATGGCTTTATCAGTACTAGAAGGGATGATTTATGGCTTATGGCCTATAGGGATTATTATTTTAGGTTCTATTACTTTGTCTAATCTCATGATAGAAAGTGGTGCTGTAAAAGAAATACAGATTCTGATAGGGACTATTTCTAATGATGCACGTATTACAGTGGTACTAGTTGCATGGGGTTTAGAAAGCTTTCTCGAATCGATTGCAGGATTTGGATCAGGTTTGGCTCTTCCTATTAGTATTTTAACAGTTATGGGTGTTTCTCCCTTAAAAGCGGGAGTAGTTGCTTTATTAGCCAATAGTGTTCCTACAGCTTATGGTGGCGTGGGGATAGGTATTATTGCTTTAGCGAATACTTCTGGGATTCCTTTAAATGAAATTATGAATTTTATTTCATGGCAATTATTTCTTCCTTCTTTGATAGTACCTTTTGTGATTACTAGAGTTATTGCTGGTTCTTGGCAAAAAGTTAAAGAGATTTTTTGGGTGCCTTTATTTGCTGGTTTAGGACAAGGTATAGGCATGGCATTACCTTTTGATGCTTCTCTTGTAGCTATATTATCAGGAGCCTTAAATATAGGTGGGGGGATAGTTGCTACAAATATTTTTTATCCTCATCTCAAAACAAAGCAAACTATTAATATAAAAAAAGCTTTTATTACACTGGCACCATTTTTAATAGCAATAGGCTTAATATTAATAACAGGACCTTTATTTCCTATAATAAATCAATGGGTGAGTACTTTTAAAACAGAATTAATAATATATCCTGGAGCAAAACCTTTAGTTATTCGTTGGATAGCAGATGCGGGTGTTCTGTTATTGTTAGCTGGGTTTGTAGGTGCTTTAATACAAGGCTTATCTCTTGACAAAATAGGGACAACCTTCGCAAAAACATTAATACAATTGCAAAAAACAATTATAGTATTAGTATCAATTTTAGCGATGTCAAAAGTTATGACTTATAGTGGAATGATAGATTCTCTCTCTCAAGGATTTGCTCAATACTTGGGATCTTTATATCCTCTATTTGCACCTATACTAGGGACGATAGGAGTTTTAGTTACAGGTAGTGTAGCTTCTTCTGGTATTTTAATGGGATCATTACAAGCTGAAATGGGACGAGTATTGCAGATATCTCCTGCATGGTTAGTCGCAATGAATGCTAGTGGTGCTACTGCTGGTAAAATGCTAGCGCCTCATAGTGTTGCAATAGTAATGGCTGCTATAGGTTCTTCAGACGAAGAGTCTAATATTACTTCAATGATATTTAAATTTTTATTAGGATATGTAGGTATTTTAATGATGATTTCTATGTTAGGATATATATTAGCAGTTTAAAAATGTTAGCTTTTATAAAGGAGCAGTACATGTCTGAGAATAATAAATATACTAATTATAATGATCATACTTCATTACTAGATGAATCTACAGATCAATTAGATACTACATTAGAAATAGAGGATCTGGATAACGAAAGTAATACTCCTATCATAAAAGAAAAAGAAACTCATATATTATATGAGATTTGTTACTATTTTCAAAAAACAATGTCTGTTAAAGATAGCTTATTATTTACATTGACAATTATTATTTGTACCATAATTAGTGTGAGTTTGTCATTATTTTTTGTAAGTGAAAAAATAGAAGATAATATCTATTATTTTACTCCTGATTATAAGATTATTATTTTTAAGTATAAAGATATCATAGATACAGAAGAAAAATTAACAGCAGTATTAATGGATGCTTCTATTATTAAAGAATTTACTCCAAAAAAAGGTGATTTTATTGTTCAAAGAGGTACAGAGTTGTGCCTTGAATCTTATGAACATATAGCATCTAGAAATAATATTTATCCACTAGCTAATAAACAAGTTATTGATTACACAAGTAATAAATATAAGTTTATTCCTAGTGTTATAACAGTCAGTAAAAATCCAATGTTAGCAGAAAAAATTAAAACCACGAATGTACAAAATACTTTACTTAAAAAAGATTATGCTATTATGAATAAAAATAATATAAAAATAGGGTCTTTTGTTCTAGTAAATATGGTAGGACAATATATCGTTATATTAGATGATAATATATCACAAGAACATCTGATAGATAGATCAAAAGATAAATTAATAGATATTAATGAATTAATATAAAAAAAGAGGGTTATATGAAATCAGATACAAAAGATGTTTTAGATCAAATTACCAATCATTGTGCAGGTAAGATATGTGAAGAAAAAGAATTACAAAAAGCTAAGATTATTAAATTTTTGGAAAAATATAGATGTATTATAGGTATATTAAGCTCTATAGTAATAGCGATTATGATAACAGTTGTTACGGTAATTACTTTAATAATTCTTAAAGAGATTCCTTTAAAAATTTTATTATAAAAAAAAGATCCCCTAGGGGATCTTTTTAATTAGGTCCAAAAGTACAGGCTCCTAAATTCATTTGTTCTTGACGTGATGAAAAACGTTTGATTTGTTGTTCTGATAGTGTGCCATGACAGTGATGACAATGTAAGCCATAAGAATATAAAGGTGACTCACGCTCTTCATTAGTTAAGGGCATACGACAGGTATAACAAAGTTGATATTCTCCTGGAACTAATCCGTATCCCACACTTACACGATAATCAAAGACAAAACATTCTCCATCCCACAAACCTTCTTCTTGAGGAATTTCTTCTAAATACTTTAATATTCCACCTTTGAGGTGATAAACTTCTTTGCCTAAATTAGTAACAGTAGCAAAGGACGTAGATTTTTCACAACGTATTCCTCCAGTACAAAACATAGCAATAATTTTGTCTTTCCATTCTTCTCTATGTTTTTCACAGAAATCAGGAAAATCTTTGAAGGCAATGAGCTGAGGATTGATAGCATTACGGAAAGTGCCTATATGAAATTCATAATCATTACGCGTGTCCAAAATAATCACATCAGGATTTTTAATAAGTTCATGCCACTCTCTAGGAGATAAGTAATTAGCTCTGTGTTCGTTTGGTTTCATATTATTGACACGCATGGTGACAATTTCTTTTTTTATTTTTACTTTCATTCTATAAAAAACAGCTTTATCTTTAGGGGAAGAAGATTCTTTGTATTCTAAATCATTGAATCCCCAATTTTGTAAAAAGGCTTTAATAGTATCAATACCTTTTCTATCTCCAGCTATAGTACCATTAATTCCTTCTTCACCAATGATTAAAGTTCCGAGGATATTATTAGCTTTACAAAGATCTAAAAGTTCTTGTTTACGAGTTTCTAAATTATCTAATGTTTTGAATTGATACAATGCTGCTATAATCCAATGTTGATCGTTATTATTCATAAATATCTCCTTAAGATATATTATACTACATACTTAAAATCAATACAAGATTTATAGTGTTAATAATGAAGAATATTATTTGGATTTAATAAAAAATACTAGCTTCAAAACCTATTCTTTCTTCAATGACACGATAAGATGTTACTTGCCTAGATCTCATACGAATATATTTAAAACCAAGGGTATAGCGATCAATTTCTAATCCTACTCCTATAGAAATAGTTGGGTACCATTTTGTGAAAGAATGATCTAGTTGGTAACCAGAATCTGTTCTTGTAATAGTATTAATTTTATCATAATCAGCACTTACATAAAGACCTGTGATAAAGTTTATATCACCCCAAATAGGAATACGCATATCTGTACCCCAAAAAGCAGAAAAAAGAGTAGCGTAGTTAGTTGTCTCAAAATTACTATACCCAAATCCTATACCTCCATAAAAAGTAAACCAAGACCATTGATAATATAGGGCAAAATTCATTTCTTCATAACCAAGATCAACGAAGGCATCTGTTTCAGGATTATGAAGTGACGGATCTCCATAGACATCACCACTGGCATGAGAACACTTATGACGTATAGGAATCCAACGAATTTTCCACCTATCATCAATAATAAAATCAAAATATACTTCTACTTGTATATAATCAGTAAAGA
>CAMQSH010000074.1 GCA_947036575.1 uncultured Brevinema sp.
CTTGTACTTTTTTAAAAACTCATCCTAATTGTATTATCTTTATAGATCAAGCTTTAGCTGATTTAATCGGCTATAAGGGATAGTCACCCTTCGGATAGTCAATCCTGTAACACAAATACAAAATTAAAAACACCCTAAGGATGGGGTGTTTTTTTTTATGGTTTATATTTCGTAATGATAAAGTATTGACAATAATATTAAGATAAGTTATAATAGTATTGCTTACTCTAATGCTGGATGATTGATCTACACGGTTTATAAATCAATCACATATTCGCACACTCGAATAGTATAAAATCCGCTCATAGTGGTTTGTACGTTCCGTGTGAATATGTGATTAATCATAGCTCATTAGGGTAAGCAGCGTACTCCCTATGAGCTTTTTTTGTGGATTTTATTTTGATTAGAATAAACAATCTAAAATTTTAAAGCAGATCCTCCTTAATAATGCTCAGGTAGTGTATATATTTATAAACTAATTTAGAATCCAATACAGGGATCTAAAATTATAAGGAGGATTTCTATATCTACAAAATACTCTACGAGTTTTTACAGTATTAAGGAATTAAGATTCACTAAGAAATTAACTAATATTATTAATAATATATAGTAAAAATAAGACATAGCATTATTGACACTGTATCTCTAATAATACTATAATAAATATCATACAAACCATATCCTATTAGATCATGGGGTATAAAAGGAGGATTTCAAATGAAATCAATTAAAAATTTAGCAATGCTAGGCATGCTAGTTATCTTAGGAGCTTGTTCTTTATCAAAAGAAGATAAAGCTTTTTTTGAGCTTGTTAAGAGTAAAAAAGTTATCTTAGTGAGTGACAACTCAATAGTTGGGACTTTTTCTGCTGATGGACAAACCTTTGTTGAAGCAGGATCTGCTGAAGAGTATTCTTTTGATGGATTAAATGGTAATACAGCATCTTATCTTGAATCTGTAAAAGGATTTGAGATTGGATATAAAATTACAACTACTGATGGTAAAACTGGAACTATGAATATAGTACTTTTAGGTCAAAGTTCAAGTACAATAAATATCAAGTTTGAATAATTTTTAAAACACAAAACGCTTAGTATGATTACTAAGCGTTTTTTTTACCCTTTTTTTAAAAATAATTTTACATTGTTGACCTTGAGACTGTAGAGTGCTTATCTTTGATTGTATTTCTATATAATTAAAGGGGAGCAATATGAAATTAGTAATTTTTATAATACTATTTTTAATAGCACCTGTTCACTATGGCACTGTAGGTGTGAATAATGTATCTATTAGTGTGGGTGGTAATTTTAATTATATAACATTAGGTACTAATTTAGGAACTGATATAGAGAAAAAAAACAATCGTCAGGAATATTTAGGGGGAGGTTTTGATATTAGTTTAGGACATCTGTATCTTAGTCAAGATACACTAATTCATGGTATGGATACTAAATTAAGATTTACAATGAACTTTAACAATCATTCTAAAATTGGTGGTGAAAAAGTGCAATTTCCAATAAGCTATACCTCAGTATTTAATACAATAAGTTTTTCTTTAGGAACTACTTATATGATAGGCACTAGAGTAGGAACTGGGCGTTTAATGATTAGTGTCGGAGGAATAAATATTGGATATTTAACAGGAACTTTCAAAACAGAACTTAGCTCTATAATTTCTAATGTTAAAACTGGAAATAGCTTTCTAATTGGTATTGAACTTCCTTTCGGAACACAATATATTTTTGATAATGGTTTTTCTATAGGGTTTAGTCATCACTTAGATTTTGCTTTTGGTAGAGAAATGACAGATGCTAAAATGACTATAGATGGTGATAGTAGTACTATTACACCTAATGGGAGTAGGCTTGGATCTAAAGAGAGCCAAGAAAATTTTCTAGAATACAATTTAGCAGTTAATGTAGGATATGTATTTGGTAAATAATTACAATAAAAAAACACCCTAGTTTAAGTTAGGGTGTTTTTTGTTTAAATTTTTATTTTGGTTTAAGGTGCTGTCAAACATACTAAAGTAAGCCAAGATACTGGCTTATTGTAATGAGGTAAGAAGAAGAAATCAGTAAGTGCTAATTCATCAATAGTCATTTTTTTAGCAATTGCTAATGAAAAAGTATGAATTGTTTCTGCATGATTTTCTGTGGATTGAATTTGTGCTCCTAATAAACGACGAGTAGTAGCATCATAAACTACTTTAACACGGACTTGAGCATTAGTAGGCATAAATTCTGGACGAGCATTATCAACTACTTCATTAGTTAATACTTGGAAACCTCGTTTTTTTGCAGCAATTTCGGAGAGTCCTGTAGAAGCCATATTTAGATCAAAAACTTTAATAGCATTAGATCCTTGTACTCCATCAAATTCCCTTACAGGATGAACAATATTTGCGGCACATAAAATACCAGTTCTTACAGCGTTAGTTGCAAGTGCAATATGATCAGAACCTTGCATGACATTAGATAATACAGCTACACAATCTCCACATGCATAAACATCTGGATCTGATGTTTGTAAATATTTATTAACAATCAATGCACCATTTTCCAGTGTTTTTAGTTGTCCTTTATAAAGAGTATTATTAGGTCTAAATCCAGTAGCAATAATTACCATATCAGCAGGGTAAGTACCTTTATCTGTGGTAATTTCACTAACTTTTTTATCTCCTTTAATTTGAGATACTCTTTCATCTAGGTTTACATGTACTTGGTGATTTTTTAGAGAACTTGTAACGACATCTGTAAAAGTAGGATCAAAATAACTACCTAAAGGTTCTGGTGTACCTTCAATAAGTCGAATTTTTTTACCAAGTTGATGAAAAGCCTCAACAAGCTCAATACCAATATATCCGCCACCAATAACACAAACTTCTTTAACATGTGGAAGTTTTGCATAATTAATAATATCAGATGCTTGTTGGTATGTTTTTGAGAAAAATACACCTTCTAAATCTACGCCTTCGATTGGAGGGCAAATAGGGATAGAACCAGTTGCTAATACTAGTTTATCATAAGTATCTGTAAATTCTTTACCTGATGTTAAATCTTTAACAGTTACATTTTTTGCATCATAATCAACACCGATAATTTCGTGTTTCATATTAACAGTAATGCCTTTTTTCTGAAGATCTGTAGCGTTAGCATAAAAAAGACCCTGTGGATCTTTGATAACATTTCCTACCCACAAAGCAATACCACAAGCTAAAAATGAAATATTATCACTTTTTTCATAACTCACTACTTCTACATTTTTATTCATTGCTGTTACATTATTAACAAATGCTGTTCCAGCGTGATTATTTCCAACAACTATAACTTTCATTGAAACCTCCATATATAATACATATTATATTTTATTATCGTACATAAATTGAAAAACACAAACAATTTTATTGAAAATAAGGAAATTTATCATTCTAAGTTGTTATATAAGAATAGAAAAGTAGGTATCTTTTAGAATTTTTGAACTTTTTAATCTAAAAAAAGGACGAGGTAGTTTATACTTCGTCCTAAGCTTGAACCCTAGCGTTAGCGTGGGTGCTATATTTAGTTTAATATTCTTATATTTTTTTTATTGTAGATACTAAGGAGTCTTTGTATACTTCATAACTGTAATTTTTCCACTGATTTTATCGTTATAAGCTACATAAGGAATACCTTTGCTATCAATCACTAGTTTTATTGAACTAGCTTGCTCAGCACTAATAGTGGGGACTCCAACGTCTTCCCATTCTTCACCATTAAACTTCTGTACTCCAACTATGTTGTTTGTTTTTATATACGCTACATAAGGGGTGTTCTTATTATCAATATCTAAGGATAAAGCTAGTGAATTAAAATTTAATGTACCAACAGATTTCCAAGTAATACCATCAAATTTTTTCACTGTACTTTTAGAATCACTCTGATCTGCAATATAAAGATTATTGTCATTATCAAATATTAAAGAATGTACAATTCCATCAGATTTACTAACTCGAGCACCACTAACATTTTCCCAAGATGTTCCTCGTAACTTCATTATTGAAGTCCAGTTTCTATTTCCTGTATCTGTGTCTGTAAAAGAAATATAAGGAATCCCATAGTCATTAATTGTTATTATTAGATTTGTTTTAGGGTTGTCTACTCCTATTGAACCGATTTCACTCCAATAAGGGTAGCGCTCATTGTTTTTTATAATAGTTATATCAGACCCTGAATCAACAATCATGTAACTTACATTATTCTTACTAATTACTAGATCTATATATTTACCACTATAACTATTAAGAATTGAAGATGGTGCCTCAATATTTTCCCATTCTTTATCACTATTCTTTTTGAATTGAATTAATGATTTTGAGTCGTTATAAGTAATATGAGGTATACCATCATAATCAATCGCTAAGGAAAGATCTGTTATGTTATCATCACTAGCATCGGGGGAACGACCTGCATATATCCAAGTAGTATCATCTTTAAGTGTCCATACAACAGCTCTTTTATTGTTTACGAAATCTCTATAAGCAATATAAGGAATATCATTATTATCAATTGCTAAATTGATAGAATCTACTTTAGTAGAACTAAAACCTTTTTTACCTACAACTTGCCATGAATGAATTGGTGTAGAAGGTACAAGATCAGTTCCTGGTATAGAAGGCTTAAATTCATTGAGGTCAGAAAAATCTACTAGATCTATTGAATTCCACGGTGTTTTTTTATCTTTGAGATACATTTTGAGTATATTATTATTACTATCAATAGTGATACCGACAAACTGATTGTTTCTAGTAGCTTCAACAGAATAAACTGCCTGCATAGGGTTTTTAAGCTCTATATAGGTATAATTTGTATCTTTTGATATAAAGTTTCCATTACTATGTTTTATAATAGATGAATCGTAGAAAGTATTAATTTTTTGTATTAGTATTTTGAATAGTTCTTCTGGTGTTGCTACAATATGTTCTGTAGTAAATAGGACATTTTTCATTATATCCCATGTGTTGGTTTTATCTTTTTTATAAAGTACAACGGAGTTTGGAAGAACTTCTAAACCTACAAATTCCCCCTGATTAATCATTGAATAATAAGCTTGTGTATTGGTATCAGATTTTTCTTTTATATATTCATAGAGTAGGGTTGTATTTTCATAAATATCACCATCACTGCCTATAGTAACTTTTTTGTTTTCTAGAATATATTCACCTGGAACTAACTCTAAAAATTTTGGTGGTAGTGATTTACCTATAGTAGATTTATCTACAGAACATGCACTGACAGATACTATTATTAAGAATAAAAGTATTTTTTTCATTATGAAAGTCCTTTAATTATTTAATATATTATTGATCCATATTTAATTATGTCTATACTTGATTAATAATTGTATCATATAAGAAAAATATTGTCAATATATTTTAAATTTAAGTTAAATAGATAAAAAAAGGACAAAGCATTATACTTTGTCCTTAGAGTGATATTTATCTGTCAAGAGATTTTATTTAATCCACGATGCATTTTTAGAAACATAATTTCTGTAATCACACTATAGGATTTTTAGCTCTTCTCTCTTGTTCAAGTTCATTGGCTCGCTCTACTTCAGAACCAACTCGGTTAATATAGGCAATGAGATCGTGAGCATCTTCCATAGTGCTTCTGTCTTCAGGACTTAGAGGAGATTCTTCTTGAAAACTTGCATGTAATTCACTATTGTATGAGCAAAGTTGCTTATGAGCTTCGTTACCAGCTATGTTTTGAGTAAATTCTTTGATTTTAGGATTTCTTAGAATGTCATCAATGGTAAGAAATGGCGGTATTTTAAAGGGTTCAATTTCATTTGAAAGTGAGCTAAAAGGTGATACTGATGAGCCACCGACAGGGCTACTAAAATTATTGGCTTCTGACGGATTTATATTTGAGCAAGATATTCCACCGCCATACATGAATTGGGTTTCTTCTTGGTATTTAGAGCTATAAAAATATTCCATGGATGGGTCTCTGTCTATTGAACTTTGTATATGTGCTTTATATTCTTTCATTGACTTGGCATATGCAAGGTGTTACTTTTCTAAGGCTTGTTCCTTTTTTGCTTTAAGAATAGCAAGGGGATTCATAAATTGTTTAATATATTGAATACGTTTACTATCTTCATTTTGTTATAATTTTATAGATATAATATAGGAGGTTGTATTTTGTAAAAAGATATAGTATAATAAATAGAATAACATTAGTAACACTAATTTTAAATAAATAATTCATAATATTGTGTTAATATTTATAATTATATGATTATTCATCGTGAATATTAATAGTGGAGACAATCCTATGGATAGTTATAATCTAAAAAACTTTATTAAACTTTTAAATAAAGAAGGATTTATAAAAATTAATGATGCTGCGGATTTATTAAAAGTATCTTCCATGACTATTAGGAGATATATTAATAAATTAGAAAAAGAAAAATTAGTTGAAAAAATATATGGTGGTGCAGTTCTTAAATCTCAAGATCAGATCCCTATTAATTACCGTATTAGCCAAAGCTCTACAAAAAAAATGCAAATTGCTCAGCTAGCTGTCCATAAACTCCAAGATGGAGATACAATTATTATAGATGCAGGCTCTACTTGTCATTATTTTGCTAGACAACTTCCAGAAAATTTGTCATTAATCGTAATTACTCACTCTTTAGATATTATGAATATTATTGCTCAAAAAAAAAATATAACATCAATTATGATTGGGGGAGAATTAAATCATCGTACGGGATCATTTGTTGGGCCTAAAGTAGAAGAGGCATATAACAAGATCAAAGCAGATAAATGTTTTTTAGGAATAGGTGCCTTAACGATTATTAACAACACTTATTATGATGTTTCTTTTCAAGAAATAAGTATAAAAAAAATAATTTGTAATTGTTCAAATTCATGTTATATTTTGGCAGAATCTAACAAAAAAAATGTTACAGCTAACTATCCTTCATTTTCTCTTTCAGATATTACAGAAGTTATTACAGAGTAACAGGTTTATTCATATACAGTTAAAATATATTTGAAATATTAAACATTTAGCGTTGCTTTTATGTTAAAATATGTTATACTATGTTACATTCTTGTTGTTGTGATAACAAAAATGGTGGAGGAATTAATGTCATTAATTACATTAAGGCAGCTTTTAGATCATGCTGCAGAAAATAACTATGCAGTACCAGCATTTAATATTAGTAATATGGAGCAAGGATTAGCCATTGTTCAAGCAGCAGCTGCTTGTAACTCGCCTGTTATATTACAAGCAAGTAAAGGGGCTAGAGTTTATGCTGGTGATATTATGTTACATCATATAGTTATTGCATTGAGTGAGATGTATCCTAAAGTACCGATCTGTTTACATCAAGATCATGGTAATGATACAGGGACTTGTTATTCTGCTATGAATCATGGATTTACATCTGTTATGATGGATGGATCTTTAGAAGCTGATGCAAAAACACCAGCATCTTATGAGTATAATGTTAATATTACACAAAATGTAACAGAAGTTGCACATAGTATAGGTGTTTCTGTAGAAGGTGAGCTGGGCATGATAGGCTCTTTAGAAACGGGGACAAGTAGTGAAGAAGATGGAGTTGGTGCTCAAGGAGTTTTTACTAGAGAGGAATTACTTACAGATCCAGACTTAGCTGTTGATTTTGTGCAAAAAACAAAAGTTGACGCTTTAGCTATTGCCTGTGGTACTAGTCATGGAGCTCATAAATTTTCCAGAAAACCTGATGGAGAAATTTTAGCTATTGATGTTATTGAAAAAATTAATAAAAAATTACCAAATACTCATTTAGTAATGCATGGTTCTTCTTCTGTTCCTCAGTATTTACAAGATTTGATTAATGCTAATGGTGGTGTTATTACACAAACATATGGTGTTCCTATTGAAGAAATAGAAAAGGGAATTAAATATGGGGTGCGAAAAGTTAATATTGATACTGATTGTCGCATGGCAATGTCAGGACAATTTCGATATATAGCTAACTCTTGTCCTGAAGAGCTAGATCCTCGTAAATTTATTATTGCTGCCATGAAAGAATTAACTACTCTTTGTAAAGAAAGATATGAAAGATTTGGTTCAGCTGGGAATGCTTCTAAAATTTCTATTATTTCATTAGACGATATGGCACAACAATATAAAAATGGAGTACTGTAAATTTAGTAACAAAAAGGAAGTAAGTATGGATCTTAGTGTTTTATTAAAAGATAATATTATTATGTTAGATAAAGTTGATTCGTGGGAAGAAGCGATACATATTGTAGCACAACCACTCATTAATCAACAAAAGATAACTACAGAATATATCCCTGCAGTTATTGAAAATATTTATAAAAATGGTACTTATATGGTATTGTTTGATTATTTTGCGATACCTCATGCACGTCCAGAAGAAGGATCTCTAGGATTAGGATTATCATTCTTAACATTAAATACTCCTATTTTGCTTTTAGATAAAGAGGTTAAGTATTTCCTGCTATTATCTACAGGAGATAACGATAGTCATATAGAGCTAATGAAAACATTAGGAGTTTTATTAGGAGATGATGATCTCATTTTAGAACAACTATCACAAGCAAATTCTAAAGAAGATATTTTAAGTATTTTTAAGAGAGGAGTGTAAATATGTTAAAAATTCTCACAGTTTGTGGAAATGGAATTGGTAGTAGCTTAATGGCAAAAGATATCGTTCAAAAAATTTGTGATGAAGCAAATATAAGTGCTAACGTGAATTCGGCTGATGTGAATTCGGCAAATTCTAGTGATATTGATCTTGCTATTACCGTAAAAGAGATTATCCCTCAATTAACTAACTGTAAAAGAACCGTAGCTATTAGAAGCTATGTCAATGAAAGAAAAATTAAAGAGGATATTTTAGATATCCTTAAAGAATTAGGGGAGTAAAATGTTTTCATCTGTATCAAAAGTCATTATTAATGATATTTTAAGAGAGCCAGCTTTTTTAGTAGGCTTTATAGCGATGATAGGATATATCG
>CAMQSH010000075.1 GCA_947036575.1 uncultured Brevinema sp.
CTCCCAAACACTTTTTAGACTAATTGTTGATTTCATAAATAACTCCTCATTTATAGTAATATTATAGCATATTTAAATATTTTTCACAAGCTCGTGGGTGTACTTGTATCTCTAAACTTTGCTTAAAAATTTCACTATTTTTTTATCCGTGTTATAGTATAGTACTTACTAGGTAAAAAAACCAATGTCGATTACTTTGTTCTCTTACTATTCTCTAAAACTATTCTCTAAAAAATATCCCTCTATATTTTACGAAATATAGAGGGATAATAAGATAGGAATATCTAGCCCATTGTTGAAATGTGTACAATACATTTTAAAATCAAAAATACCCACAGAGTTTGTATTGGTTAAATTATAGATCGAGATCCAAATATTTCTACTTAGTACTCACACCGAAAATTATACAAACCCTATGGGCAATTATAATGAATGTACTCGGTGTGAGTACTATATACAAGTATCTAGTCACAATTCTTACTATTAATAATCAAAAAAAGATCTTCCATACAGAAAACCCCTATCTTTATAATAATAAGATAGAAATATAAAAAGATCGTTTCCAATCTATAATTTAACCGTTATTATTATAACTTATAAATATAGTTTTGTCAAATAAAAACAGCCCTATTCAGAGACTATTTTTTATTTTAAAGAATTTTATTTATGCCATTCTTTTTTGAGAGCTATCGTTTCTAATATTTTCAGGACGGTGTGAGCTTCTTCGTAGCGAACAGGAGGATCTTGTTTGTTGACGATACATTCAAAAATCTGATCGTAAAACATCTGATAACCACCGTATACTGTAGCTATTTTTTTGCTATCTCTATTCAAGTGATAAAGCGTTCCTATCCCATATTCTGTGTCTTTGCCAAAGTCTTTATCGTAGGGAAAGATCCCTTTTTTGAGATCTCTTTCTTGTTGATCTATCATATATTTTTTAAAGCTTGCTTTACTTCCATGAACAATCCAGCGAGGATCTTCGTGTATAATAAGCTGAGAAAACCGAACTCTGATACGAAGAAAATTATAAATAAGCCTTATATCGTAATAATCTTCAGGACTTATCTCTGAAGTACCGGCTAAGGCATAATGTTTTTGATTACAGATATCATATAAAATTTTATCTGGCGCTCCAAAATGAGATACAATTTGATCTACAAAATGCACGGCATGCCCATAGATACTGCCTTCATATATAGAGGCTTCTTGCTCTATATTATCTAAACGATATTGGGTGTGATTGGATTCTATTTCAAAAACAGTACCAAGATCATAATTATTTAAGACATGTTTTAAGGTCAAAAAATCACTATCATAGCGACGATTTTGATAAGGAAGAAAGGTCACTCCTTGATTTTTTGCTAATGCGTATAGCTCTTGTAATTCTTCCAAATGATAACATAAGGGCTTTTCTACGAGCACGTGTTTTTTGGCTAATAAAGCTTTTTTTGCATATTCATAATGGAGTTGAGCAGGGGTAGTAATAACAATTAATTCGACTTCTGATTTGAGAAGATCATCTATACTCTCAAAACGTATAAGCTCAGTAGGACGCTGAGGATATTCCATCTCAAAAACTCGTGTTCCTCTAGTATAGTATCCCATAATGTCATATTTTTCTTGATTGATAAAGGGCATATGATAACGGTGGGTACTTTTGCCATAGCCTACAAATCCTAATTTGATTTTCATAAAGGCTCCTTATTTATATGTATTATATTTGATCTATAAATTGTTGTCAAGTATAGATCTTACACTATTTAGAAGAAATATGGTGAAAAAAATATTGGTTTTTTTAATAAAATAGCATATAATGAAGCTCTTGAGGAGGGTTTAATGTTTGATTGTATAAAAGAATTTTGGAAAACAAAAACAAAGAAATATAACACAAATAAATTATCTAAGAAAAAGAATCTAACAATAGATATGCATCAATTTTTGGGATTTTCTCGTCTCTTTACCACAAAAAATCTTGCTCCTAAACAAAAAAAGACTAAGTATTTATTTTTTCCTGGCTGTTCTTTTCCTTCTTATACTCCTGAAGGGGTTGAAAATATAATAAAATATCTTAATGAAAAATTAGATGGTGGTGTGGGCTCTTTACAAATGTGTTGTGGGGAACCAACTAGAGTCATGGGACAGGTAGCAAGGTTAGAAAAAAGAATTGCATTAATAGAACAAAACATTACCAAAACTGAAGCTGAAGAAGTTATAGTTGCTTGTCAAACTTGTTTTATAACTTTTCAAAAATATATGAAAATTCCTGTTAAATCTTTATGGACATTAATCCCTGAATTGGGACTACCTAGAGGACAAGAAGGGATAGGGGTAAATAGTGATATTGTCTTTAATATTCATGATTCTTGCCCTACTAGAAATAATCCTGAAATTCATAAAGGAGTCCGAGATATTATGGATAGGCTAGGCTACAAATATGAAGAATTAGAACTTTCTGGAACAAAAACAATGTGTTGTGGTCTGAAAGGAATGGCATTAGTATTAAATCCTCCAGTGGCTAAAAAAATAATAAATAATAGAGCTTGTAGTTCAACAACAGGTTTTATGTTGACTTATTGTGCTGCTTGTAGATCTGCACTAGAAATAGGAGGGGTAGACACCATTCATTTGGCAGATTTACTATTTAAGCCTTGTTATACCAAAGCTCAGGCTCAAGCTAGAAATTTGAGTTCTGTGGATCAGTGGAAAACAAGATACAAATCTAAACAAGTATTAATTAAAGAGTCTAAATCTTAGAATCTAAATCAAAAAACCACCTCATAATAAGGTGGTTTTTTGTTTCTATTAGTGAATATTCAAACTTTGACTAATTTTGATGAGGCGTTCTTTGGTATCCATTCTATTATGAAATCCGTAGTCAGCACCACGTAAACAAGCATCTGATTTCATGTATGGTTTTGGATCAAATAGTAATTGAAGGATATGCAATCCATCTTTACCACCTTTTTCCATAGATCCTCTACAAGAACCACAATAAGTAACGATATGGTCTTGGGTAGCATCGTCCATACGGCGGAGATTGTATTGTTTATGCAATTCTGGATCAACACAATTTAACATTCCACCGACACCACAACAACGGGTATTATCTTTGATATAGGTCATTTCTTCATAAGGATATCCTAATTGTTCCAAGACCCAACGTATACTTTCATGATGTTCAGATTTGGTTCTAGTGACACAAGGGTCATGAATATTAAAGATAACATCAGAATTAATACCTATATTTGCTTGACCTTTAGGGATACCGATAACATCTCTCATTAATTCCCAATAAGTAATGAGTTTTTTACCTGAATATCTATCATAGGTTTTGTTACAAGAAGGACAGACTGTGATGATTGTTTCGGCATCTATAGTGTCAATTTCATGTTGCACACGATTATATCTTTCTAAAAACACGTCCATTTGTCCTATCATCTGAGTAGGGCGACCACAACATTGAAGAATAGTACTGACTTCTTCACCTAAGGTTTCGGATAAGTGATTTACTACCTTTTCTACATAACCAGGTAAGGAAGCAGGTACAGTACATCCAGGAATAAATACATATTTAGGGCGTTTTTTTGTAACGATATTAAAAGAATATTTTGGGCTACATTCTAATTCTTGATCATCATCAAGAGCGATGTGTGTTTTAATATTAGAATATCCACCAAGTTTTTCAACATAGTCTCTTCTCATATCAATAAAGTTATCTTGAATATTAAAATCGTGAGGACATCTTAAAGTACACTGATTACAATCATTACAAGAAAAAGCAATTTTGGTTTCCATTGCTTCGTAACCTTTTTCGAGATATTCTGTAAATAATGCTTTTGGACAAGAAGTATATTTGGAGAGCATGAGACATTCTTTCATACAGAGTTTACACTCACATTGGAGACAGCGATTGGATTCTTTGTGCGCTTCTTCTGTAGTATAGGTACGTTCAACTTCTTTAAAGTTCGTTTTTCTTATTTTTGGATCAGTGATAGAAGGGTGATTTCGAGCAATTTTTTCTGGTAAATTCCAATTTTTTGGGAGATATTCTTGAGGAAGAAATAACTTGGTATCATAACCAGATTCGTTTTCTGCAATTCTATTGACTTTTAAATCTATTTTTTGTAAGAAACGATTAATAGAAATCCCTGCTTTTTTACCTTCAGCCATAGCACCAACAACGATAACAGCAGAAGCACAATCTCCAGCAATAAATAACTTAGAATCGCCAACTTGTAATGTTACAGGATCAGCGTCAAAAGTACCATTTTTCTTTTTTGGTAAGCTCGCTTGAGGATCAAAGCTAGTATCAAGACCTTGTCCCACAGCAAAAATAATAGAATCTGTATCAAATTCTGTTATTTGAGATATATCAAATGTAGGATTAAATTGTTTTTGTTCATTAAAAATACTAATACATTTTTTTAATTTAAGATGAGAAACAGTACCATTACTAGTGATGATCTCTTGAATACCACAAGCATTATGTATCGCTATACCCTCTTCTAAAGCTTCGTGGATTTCTATATGAGATGCAGTCATCGTATCATAAGAATCTTCTAAACAGACAACACGGACTTTTTCTACTTGAGGGAGTCTCAATGCTGAACGAGCACAATCCATAGCAACATCACCACCACCAACAACAGTAATGGTTTTACCTATATTATCACATGATTTAGTTAAGGAAACTGATTTTAAGAAATCAATCGCTGAAATAATACCTAGAGCATCGTGATTTTTTAAAGAAGTATCTACTCTTCCTAATTGTTTACCAACAGCGATAAGTATAGCATCGTAGTCTTTTTTGAGATCATCAAAAGAGATATCTTTTCCGATTTCTGTATTGAGTTTGATAGTGACACCTAGTTGAGTTAAAAAAGAAAACTCATGATTAATGACATCACGTGGTAAACGGTATTCAGGAATCCCTGTATACATAGCACCACCAACAGCGTTATTTTTGTCAAATACAACAACACTATGCCCTTCTTTACTAAGATGGTAGGCAGCTTGTGCACCTGCAGGACCACAACCAATAATAGCTACTTTTTTACCAGTAGGAACTTTTTTGCTAAGATCCCAATTTTCTATTTTGTCAAAATTATCAGCAGCATAACGTTTTAGTTTTGCGATAGATAAAGGATCGTCTTCTTTGCCTCTACGACAAGCACTTTCACAAGGATGAGCACAAATACGTCCTAAGATACCAGGAGTGAATAGTGTTTCTCTGATTACACTAATAGCTTCTGTACCTTTATTTTCGTGGATAAGATGGATGTATTTTTTGGCATCACAATGCATAGGACATTTTGTAGTACATGCTGCGATATCTTCACCCATACAGTTGTCTACGATATGTTGCATATTATCTATAATATCTTTTGATAGCATAAAATCCTCTTTGATTTTAGTTAATATTAAATTTATTTATTCAGTAGTTTTGTTCTGAGCAGATAGAGCAAAAATAAATACTCCTGAGATAATAATAGCAGCACATATAGCTAAATACGGAGTGATAGGTTTCCCTAAGATGAGCCAGCTAAAAATAAGAGCCCAAAAAGTAGCAGTGCTATTTAGCGCAGTACCCATACCTGCTCCAATATAATCTACTGCTTTATACCATGAGAGGTAGGTTATAGCACCAAGAATAGCGATACCGATAAAAGAAAATATAGTGGTACTTGATAATAGAGCGATAGTTTGGTAGCCACCTACTAAAGGCATAATTATTAAACCATAAACGGTTGCAGAAGTAAGATAACGTAATGTTAAAAATTGTTGAGGAGTTGCGATGATATTTTCTTCATCTTTGATTTTTTTCATAGCATAGCCTAATATAACTCCTTCAAAAGCCCAACCAAATACTGCTAAACAGGTAAAAGCAATTCCTAAATAAAATTGAGGATAGGCATTGATATCTACTTTGGAATAACCTAAAGCTACAGAACCTAAAATACTAATTGCAATACCTGTAACAGCTTTTTTATTGATTTTTTCTTTAAGAATAAAATAAGCTAAGATAGCTCCAACCCCTGGATACACAACAGAAATTGCAGAAGCATAAGCAGGAGCAGCGTATTTTATACCAAGAACAAATCCACTCATTCCAATAGGAGCTCCAATAAATGCTGCTAGACAAGCAGCTTTACCTTTTTTGGTTTTTAATAATAAAAAAGTCTGTTTTAATTGTTTCATACAAAGCATAGCCAAAATTAACCATAAAAAACAGAAAAAATCGTGTAAAAATGCTGTTACTAGTGATGTGCCAGATGATGCGTTTGAAAGGATAGTACTATTTGAAGATACCATTCCCATTAAAACAGTGTCTAGTCCCCAAGCAAATCCAACAAGAACACCAAAGCTTATTCCTTTTTGAGTATTGGTCATAAATCTCTCCTAAGATATATAGTAATAAATATATTTTTTTTGTAGATATAATTATAAATTAAATATAAAAATTTGCAAATAAAAAAAATAAAAAATGGACAATTATAGAAGGATAGACTATTATATTATTAATAAATATATAGAGATAATTTTATGAGGGATCTTAATGAATAGTAAGATTGAAAAATATTGTCCACAATGTCAGCAACAAAAATTATTGTTACTTTGTCCTTATACAGGGAATTATGTGTGTGAAAAATGTATGCTTGATAATGAAAAAGAATTTATCGAGGCAGAAAAATTTAATGGACTAGTGGGAGATTAAGAATAAGATCTTCAATAAACCCTGCTTTTTTTATTTACTGGGTAAGAGCTATTAGTTATTTCATTTCTATATTCTCTACCCTGTGTCGTAGCGTAGCACTTACTCCCTATGCTTACGCTAGGTGCACAAGCTAGGGTAAGCAACCAATCTCGTTATCACTCGTTGTATCTCTGAAACTCTGCTTAAAAGTTTCACTTTTTACGCTGAGTAAGAAACCAATCTCGTTATCACTCGTTGTTTTCTAAAAATATCCCCCCATACCTCAGCCCCAGAATAGGGGGAGAAGCATAGGGGGATATAGCAGTTTGCAAATCTCCATGGCTAGAGGAAGTAATAAGCCTGTAGAATATACAAAACTGATATTAATATTTGTTGTTTTGAGGTGACATTCGTCACTTTTCTATAATTATTTAAAATGCAAAAAGCTCATAGAGTTTGTATTGCTTATATTTCAAAACTGTAGTTTAGATATTTCTATCGTAGTTACAGACCTAAAATTACAAACTGCTATGAGCTAGTTATATAAAGTTACGATCTGTAACTACTAGAAATACCTTTTATCCTAAAATAAAAAAAAGACTTTTCATAATGAAAAATCTCTATCTATTAAAGGATAAAAGATAGAAATAAAAACTATTTTACTAGTTTTGAAATATAAGCATTTATATTATAACTTAGAAATATATTTTTGTCAAATAATATTTTATTATGAGAGAATTTCCAGAATCTCTCTTAGACAATATTAAAACCCACCTCATGCTATGCTAGGGTGGGTTTTTTATATATTATTTGAGGAAATAACTAGGTGTCTATCATTTTTAAAAGAATTATTTTTCTTTGTGATAGTTTAGCTCATCTGGATTATGAGTTACGCTATCCTCATTAATTTTATTTCTATCATGGTGATTGTTTTTATGAGGTGGTTTATTATTTGAGTTACGATTACTCCCTTTACCTTCATTGGATATTCGGCTTTCTTTGGACATGAGACACTCCTTTATATAGATCTTTATAAAAGATATGTAGGCATACCATAAAAAGTCAAATCTATCTTAAATCCTCACAGACAATATAAAACCCCACACTAGCTAGTATGAAGTAATGTGGGGTTTTTATATATTATTTAGTTGTGTTCTGAACAAAAATAAAATTGTAGAAAAACTTGTAAAAATTAAAAAAATTAGTTATGATATCTTTACAAATAAAAAGTTAAGGAAAAACACATGAACAAAAATATATTTTCTGTCTTATTAACACTTTTTGTATTAAGTAATACAACTATGTTATCAGCTCAAGAAGCAGATACTACAAAACCTGCAGGAGCACACAAGTTCCCTTTAAAGCCTACATTCTCAAAACCTGTGGAAGTTTACTCAATGCTCTTACTTCAAGGGGGAGCAGATCTTATTTATTCGGGTCTGGATGAGTTTACCCCTCATTATTCCGTTAATGTGCTTTCAGAGACTCATGCAAGATCATGGGATAAAAATGTTTTTTCAGTATCTCAAGTACGGACTAAATTCATCTTTAATGCTCTTGGAGAACATGATTTTAGTATAGGGGTTGGTGTAGGGGTATCTGGCTATTTATCCGATACACGAAATACAGATGGAATAGGTTGGTCAACTTTAATGGGGGCTGTATTTGCTGTAGATTTTACAGGGTTTACATCTGGTCTTAGCTCTGGAAGTACCTATAACACTATGATCTCTATAGAAATGCTTTTCAGAGCAAAATATAACTATAAAAAAGGTAGTGCAATGATCTTCGGCTTTGATATAGGCCCTACTTTGACTGAGAGAAGTGCTAGAATAATCGATCATCCAACTATTAACGGACTTGAAATTGTTGACAGATCAGTAGAGGCAACTCTATTTGGTGTTAATATATTAGCAACTGTAGGCTGGTCCTTTTAAATAATAAAGTAAACAATCAAAAAACATCCTCCGATATTAAGAGGGTGTTTTTTAGTTATTTGTGGAACTCTGCTATGTGGAATCTAGTTTTACGCTGAATACTCTTTTACTACTAGACCTACCCGTGCTATGCTAGGGTACGAGGAGTGACTGTCCTGTCTGTAAAAGAGTACGAAACATCCTGTTTCTAAGAAACCAATGTCAATCACTTCGTTTATTATCTCACTATTCTCTGAATTAAACTTGTAAAAATTAAAAAAATTAGTTATAATATCCTAATATATAAAATTATATCGATAAAGAGGAAAAT
>CAMQSH010000076.1 GCA_947036575.1 uncultured Brevinema sp.
TTATTGGTTATCTCAATTAATGCTTAATATTTTTTCTAAACAATCTGATGGTAGATTCAAAGAAGAAGCTTTACTAAAAATAGTAAGAAAACACTTTAATTTAATAGGTGATTTTGAGATGATAGGATATTATCTTGATAAACTTCTTAATAACAGGACTCAAATAGCAGCCTTAGCGCCATTATTATTCCAAGCAGCAAAAGAGGGAGACTCTAGTGCCTTAGAAGGTATTCAGAAGTGTGCTTATGAACAGGCTATTACAATACATACAGCAATGAAAAATCTAGAATGGAAAAAAGATAAAATAATGGTTTCTTATTCTGGAGGATTATTTGAAGCTGGAGATATTTTATTAAATCCATTACAACAAGAATTAATAAAATTAGATTCAAGATTACAACTTCAAAAACCTATACTTAGTCCTTTATTGGGATCTGCCTATTATGCTTATGTTTTGGATCAGAAAAAACACAATGATGATCTTATCCTCAAGTTAAGTAAGCATGAAGTATAAATTATATTAAAAACAAGTTCTATATATTTTGTAGGGCTTGTTTTTATTTAGATCTATTTTAAGGAGAAAAAATGTTTTTATTAACACCATCGGAAACAAAAATTCAAGCGTGTATAGATCAGCTCCAACAACGCTTCTTTAAAATCATTCGTGTCAATACTTTAAGTGAAGCAAAAGAAGAGCTCTTGGCACAAATTCCTAAAGGATCTTCAATAGGACTAGGTGGTTCGGTGACACTGAACGATCTAGATATCTTAGAAGAATTCAGAAAAGAACATTATAATCTATATGATCGCTATAATCAAAAAGATTGGCCTGCAACAGTTATTAATATGAGAAATTCTTTGGATGCTGATTATTTTGTTACAGGGACAAATGCTATTATACAAGATGGATGTTTACTCCAAATGGATAGTGGTGGAAACCGTGTAGCAGCAATGGTTTATGGACCTAAAAATGTTATTGTTATTACAGGAATAAATAAAATTGTTTCTAGCTTAGAAGAAGGTTTTGAACGTTTGACTAGGGTAGCTGTGATTAATTCTAAACGACTAAATCATCAAACTCCTTGTAATTTTTCAGGAATTTGTGAGGACTGTATTGCTCGAGGGAGAATTTGCAATGCTACTACTATTATTTCTAGTGGAAAACGACCAAAAGGAAAAACTATAATCATTCTAATCAATCAAGAAGTAGGTTATTAATATGGATACACATATAAAATGGTATACCCAAAAAAAATCAGAACGTGTAGCTTCTATTCTATTAGAGAAGCAATTTGTTCTTCATTGTTCTAATACCTTAAAAGAAGCTCAAGAAAAAATGATAGATATTTTGAAGAAACAACATAATGAAGATAGTATTTGTTTTGGAGATACACTTATTTTTTCAGATTCTGAGTCTTCTAAAAATTTAAATAAATCAGGTATTACCTATACAAACAAACATGATCAATCAACACTTCTTTCAAAGGTAGTTGTGTTAGAAGCTATGGGTATGATAGAGGATGGAGAGATAGTACTTTATGGTGATTTTAATGTTTCAGCAGGAATATTTGGAGCAGAGATTGTTTATATTTTTCTTGCCACAGAACATTCTTTTTCTAATAAAATACAAGCTATTCAACAAATAACACAAATGAGCCAAGACCCTCGGCTTTCTTCAATAGAAGGTACTGGAGTAGGTTTTATTAGTAATGGTAGAAAATTTGATAAACGTATTCGTGTTATGCTCTATAATGTTTATGCAGAGTAAAAATATTTATTTTTTAAGTTTAATAAACAAAATTAGAAAAAGGACAAAGTATTATATTTTGTCCTTTTTTATCATATGATACCCTAATTAATACCATACATATTATTAGTTAGTTAAGCTATTAAGGTGATCTTACTCACAGCTAAAGCTTCTCACTATATCTCTACCCAACTTTGCTATTAGACCATCCTGTCTGTAAAAATTAGGTCCATTATGCAAAGTAAGGATACGAAATATTGTGTTTCTAAGAGACCAATATCAATCACTTTATTCTTTCGTTATTTTCTAAAAGTTTTCTAAAAAAACTCTCCATACCTCAGTCTTGATTGGGAGAAGAAATACAGGGAGATCATAGAGCATTGTAAACTCCAAGGTTTGGTAGAATTGATGAACCTTTCAGGATATCAAAACTAATATAGATATTTACTATGGTGTAAAAACAAATATCTAGACATAATTCTTACTATTCTAAAGATAGAAATATAAAAAGATCGTTTTCTGATCTAAGGTTGTAATTATCATTAGGACATCATATAGATAGTTGTTTTGTCAATCTATAATAGAAATTTTTATTATGTAATTGTTATTTAATATTTAAGAGATATTCATGACTAAAATAATATAAGTATTGATATTAATCTTAATAATGCTATAATAAATATATTGATAAAATTGGAGAGAATAATGAGTTCTACATTTTTTGAGAAAATAGAACAGCCTTTAATGAAAGTTGCAGCTTGGATTGAGGCTAATAAGTATATTTCAGCTATTCGTAGATCATTTGTGATGATGATGCCTTATATTATGGTAGGGTCTATTTTTTTAATGATAGCAGCATTTCCACTACCTGCTTATCAAGAATTTATGAGTAATACTTTTGGTGAAAATTGGGGAGATATAATCACAATTCCACTTAGTGCAACTTTTGAAATTATGGCAGTATTTATAGCTTTTTTAGTAGCTCAACAATTGGCAAAGCAATTGAAATTAGATGATATTACTGTAGGATTTTGGTCTTTAATAGCATTTTTGATTCTTACTCCTTTTGGTCAGATCACAGATGTTGGTGCTGCTATACCTTTAACATGGCTGGGAAGTAGGGGTATGTTTGTTGCTATTCTTGTTGGTTTTTATACAGCAGGCATGTTCAAATTATTTATTGATAGAAAAATTTATATTCAAATGCCAGATGGAGTACCACCAGAAGTTATCAAATCATTTCAAGCTATTGTTCCAGGATTAGGGATCGTTACGATAGTACTTATTGTTCGTTTACTTATTGCAAATACTCCTTATACCACTCTTCACAATCTTATTTATACTGTTATTGCTTTACCTTTAGTAGCTTTAGGCACTTCATTTATGGGTGCTATGCTTACTGTTATTGCTATTTCTATTCTTTGGTCTGTTGGAATTAATAGTGGGTCTCTAGTTAATGGATTTGTACGTCCTTTTTGGCTTGAGAATCAAGCTCAAAACCTTGCTGCTATTCAAGCTGGAGAGCCTATTCCTCATATTGTTACAGAACAATTTTTTGATATTCTTTGGATGGGGGGATCGGGTGCAACATTAAGTTTATTGTTGGCGATATTTTTATTTGCAAGAAGTAATCATGTTCGTAGTATAGGTGTTTTGAGTCTTGCTCCAGGTATTTTTAATATTAATGAGCCTATTCTTTTTGGACTTCCTGTGATCCTTAACCCTGTAATGCTTATTCCTTTCAATGTTGTTCCTGTTGTGTTTGTAATCACACAATATATAGCTATGTCTATAGGATTAGTTGCAAAACCTATAGGTGTTATGTTCCCATGGCCAACCCCAGCATTGATTAGTGGATTTCTTACTGTTGGTGGTATTTCAGGAGCGTTACTACAATTATTTAATCTTGTTTTAGGAGCATTGATTTATTTACCATTCTTAAGAATTATAGATAAAGCGAGTACTTTGAACGAAGAAAAGGCAAGGATTGCTGAAGAAGTAGTAGAAAAAACTATATAAATTAATATTATTAAAAAATCATAATGTCATAAAAATATGTTGTGAAAAATAAATATTAGGGAAAATCCATGCCATTAGTTGAACAATTAAAAAAAATCAACTCTGTACAAATCATTGATCATATAAACTCTTATCAAGAAGCTATTCATTTATGTTTTAAACCATTACTTGATCAGCAGTATATTACACAGGAATATACAAAAAATGTAATAAAACAAGGAAAAGAATTGAATTTTTATTATTTACTTACTCATGGTATGGCAATGCCTCATGCTCGTCCTGAAGATGGTGCTTTAAAAAATGGTGTGTCTTTTCTTTTAGTTAAAAATGGTGTTCAATTTGAAAGCCATGAATTCAATCCTATTTATTGTCTTGTTGGTTTGGTTGCAACAGATAGTGATTCTCATATTCTTGATATGATGGATATTGCTATGATCTTTGGAGATAATGTATCAATTATAGATGAATTACGTAAAGCTAATTCTATAGAAGATATACTATCTACTCTCAAAGTATAAATATAACTATTTTAAGGAGTCATAAATGAGTTTAAAATTTATAGCAGCCTGTGGTTCAGGTTTGGGATCTTCATTGATAGTTTCTATGAATACCTCGAAGGTGTTAAAAGAACTTGGTATAGAAGGGCTAGTAGAACATTGTGATATTTCTAGTCTAGCTTTTAATATAGCAGATTTTTATATCTTGGGAAAAGATGTTGCAGAATCTGCTGCAGTAGACAAATTAGATGTAACTAAAATTATTATTTTAGATAGTATTCTTAGTCTTTCGGAACTAAAAGAAAAAATTTCTCAAAAATGTTTATAATTTAGGAGTTAAATATGTTAAATTTTTTAGTCGATTTACTTAGTCAAGCCTCTATTCTTGTTGCGTTGTTTACGATGATGGGCTTAATTTTTCTAAAAAAGTCTCCTAGTGAGATTATTGCAGGTTCTATGAAAGCCTTTATAGGATTTTTATTGCTTGGAGCGGGGGCAGGAGTAATTGTAAACTCCTTAAATCCTTTTGGAAGTATGATTGAATTTGCTTTCAATGTGCAAGGTGTAATCCCTAATAATGAAGCTATTGTTTCTGTTGCTATTCTTAAATATGGATCACAAGTTTCTATAGTGATGATTCTTTCTATGGTTCTGCATTTATTTATTGCTCGTTTTACTCCTCTCAAATTTATTTTTTTAACAGGACATCATATTTTTTATATGGGAGTAATGATTACTGTTATTTTTGCAACAATGGGGTTCACCGGTTTTCAACTTGTTTTAATTTCTGCTATAACAAATGCACTTACTATGAGTGTTTCTCCTCTTCTTACATTTTGGGTTATGCCTAAAATTATTGGAGAAGAGAATAAAATTGCTATGGGGCATTTTTCCAATTTAACTTATGTGGTTTCTGCCCTTATAGGGAATTTAATTGGTAAAAATTCTAGATCTACAGAAGAACTTAAATTGCCTAAAGAATTGTCTTTTTTAAGAGATAATATTTTAGCTATTGCTTTAACAATGTCTTTTCTTTATATCAGTGTTGCCCTCATGGCTGGTCCAGAGTATATTGAATCTGAATTATCTAATGGACAAAATTATTTAGTATTTGCTTTGATCCAAGGTGTTACTTTTGCTGCTGGTGTGTCTGTAGTTCTTTCTGGAGTACGTATGATTATAGGTGAAATAATTCCTGCATTCAAAGGAATATCTGAAGTTTTAGTTCCTGATGCAATTCCTGCTTTAGATTGTCCTGTTATCTTTCCTTATGCACCTAATGCTGTATTAATAGGATTTCTTTGTAGTTTTGGTGGAGGTCTTATTGGTTTATTTATTCAAGGGATTTTAGGTACAACTCTTATTATTCCAGGAGTAGTTCCACACTTTTTCGTAGGTGCTACAGCAGGTGTTTTTGGTAATGCAACAGGAGGACGTAGAGGTTGTGTACTTGGTTCATTAGTAAATGGACTTCTACTAACATTTTTACCAGCACTATTACTTCCAATATTAGGAGATCTTGGATTCCAAAACACAACATTTAGTGATGGTGATTTTATTGGAGTCGGTGCTTTAATAGGTATAATTGCTAATTTGTTTAACTAAATTCAAAAAAGCTCATCATTACGATGAGCTTTTTTATGTTATAAAGGTATAATGCTTAATTTACTTACTATAGGTTCTTTTGTTTTTTGTTGGTAAGAACTTTGTAAGATCCCAGCCTATTGATATGTACGTTTTGTATTCATTCATATAGAACGCTGTACTTGCAATGTAGTTATTTCTCCATCCAAAATAAAATTGATCCCAATGTAATTGTAAACCTGGTAATGCAACTACAAATGTTAGACCCGTTGAAGGAGCTGTATAGAATGTTTTGAGACCAAGCCCGAATCCAAAAAAATCAACTGTTAAAAATAGATCTTTAGGTAATGTCAATTCAAGACCATAAGTAACAAATGTGTTCCATTGTAATCCTGTATCAAACATTGTAAAAATAAGCTGAGAGTCTGTAGTCAGTTGATGTCCTATAGGTACTTCTGTATCTGCTTTTTGAGCCCAAGTAGCTGTGTACCCAATACCACCACCTAGTTGAAGGGCAGCTGCTGATCCATATCCCAACATTCCATATACCTGTAAACCATGATTTGGAGTTACGGCATGATTTTTTTGCATTATAGCAAAAAGAACTAAAAATAATAATAAAAATTTTTTCATTCGATATTCCTTAGTAAAGTTTTATATTTATTATACTTAATATAATATTTTTTATTGATTATATCAAATGTTTTGTTAATATATTTTTGAAATTAAGATAAATAAAAAATTTGTTTGGTATTTTATATCATATAGTGTTATTATATAATAAAAGGAGTATTTTATGAGTATAAATAATAATGAAAAAGATATTACTTTTCAAAAAAATTACAATAGCAAAGGGCTAGATCAAAAAAATAATAATAATGGCAAGGGGCTAGATAAAGATAGCTCTTTTCAAAAAAATAATACGGGTAAAGGCTTGGATCAAGACATGACCATGAAATGTATCAAATAAGATAGTCATCTTATAGATAGTCATCTTCGGGTATCCTATGGATAGTCACTTCCCTGAGAATAACAATTATAATTTCTAATCAAATTCTAATCAAAAAAGCTCATCATTATGATGAGCTTTTTTGTTATAGTGTGGTAACCCTGATTATCAGAGTGTTCCTACTCCAATTTCATAAACCCACCAAATCCCAATTTCATAAACCCACCACCCAATTTCATAATCAAAACCACACATTTTTAGTTAGTGCTATGGGTACTTAGATATTCAGATGAGGAAATACGCTTAAAGCTAGGATAACTAATTTAAGGAAATCCTGCTCAAAGCTAAAGCATCTCGCTATTCTCTGAACTCTGCTTAAAAGTTTCACTTTTTACGCTGAGTAAGAAACCAATGTCGTAGCTTGCACTCGTTGTTTTCTAATCAATAATGCCCATAGAGTTTGTATGGTTCACATTTCAGACCGAGATCTAAATATTTCTACTTACACCACAGCGACTAAAAATATACAAAACTCTATGAGCATTTATAATAAATTTACCATCGCTATGGTGTAAAAACAAATATCTAGACCAATTTTGTATTTTAAAATAAAAAAAGATTCTCTGTACAGAAAACCTCTATCTTAAAATACAAGATAGAAATTAAAAAGATCGTTTCCGATCTGAAATGTGAACATATATACTATATCATAGAAATGATTTTTTGTCAAGAGGTATTTTAAAATAAGGCGAATGCCTTTCAAGAGATTTTTTGAAGTGTGTAAAAGAAAACCCCCACCTCATAATAAGGGGGGGCTTTTAGAAATACAAATTTATCTTACAGGCATAACCAGTTTGTATTCTTGACTTGCACTTGGTGTTGGTGGAAAAGGTTCGCCTTTTACTACCGTTACTTCGTTTTTTGTAGTAGTATTTTGGTAAATACCTGATTTTGTACATGTTTCTCCTGGTGAATAAGCTATCATAGAATTCTCCTATAGTTTATAGTGTATTATAATAGCTATATAATAAAATATCAACTATAATATACTATAAAAGTTATAAATTTTATATATATAATTATAGAGTAAAAGGGAGAAAATAAATAATGGAAGAATTATTACAACAATTAGTAAATAGTCATAATAGTCCCCATGATTGGGAAAAGTTTAACATAGTAGTATCCCTATTAAATTTAATAATGACTGCATGTATTGCAATTGTTTTACACGGGTACAGCAAAGCTCAAAAACGAAAAGATGAACTAAAGGAATATTTAGCAATAAATATTACACCTTTAGTAAATACTATATTAGACAAAATAATAGAAACAGAACATTCTTTAATAAAATTAAAGCAATATCATAAATATTTTTTTTTGAATTTAATAAATTTAAGAAAGGCTTTAATTAATGGACAAATTATTTTTCCAAAGAAAAAATCAACATTTGATAAAATACATAATATCTTATTTGATTTTACTATTTATTTTGAACTTTCTAATGACTTTATTGATTATTCATCTGACAAAAAAGAAAGAATATATACTGCGTTAGATTCTGTCCTAAGAGCTATATATGCTATAGTTTTAACAGATGATACGAGAAGCTTAAATTTACTAAATATCTATGAATCCCAAAAGACAGGCATAAATAATATTGTGCGTGCTCCTTTTATTTCATCTCATTATATAAACCACTCGTTATTCTAAATCTAATTCAGAACAATGTTATAATTCCAAATTAAAAAAGCTCATCACTAGGATGAGCTTTTTTTGATTATATTTATATAGTAGAATGGGTGACTAGCCGAGGATGACTATCCCTATTTATTAAAATGGGGAGGATTCCCCGTCTTTTTGGATGAGATCTTTTAGCCCATTGATGACGACTTTGATGACGAT
>CAMQSH010000077.1 GCA_947036575.1 uncultured Brevinema sp.
TCTACCATCAGATTGTTTAGAAAAAATATTAAGCATTAATTGAGATAACCAATAAGCAGAGCCTTCATCTCCAAAAAAATAACCCCAGCCTCCACAACGAGTTTCTTCACCTTTTTCATTACGTGCAAAAACGATAGAGCCTGTTCCACCAACAATTTGTATACCAGCTTGTGCTGCCAAAGACCCTGCCCATGCGACATGCACGTCATTTCCACAAGTAGCATTTGGTAAGATATCTTTAACCATTTGATCAATAAACACCTTATCTTGTTCTACTTCACCATATCCAGCAAATCCTAAAAAAGCATGAGAAATATCTTGTAAAGATATCTTTGCAAGATCAGAAACAGCATTCAAGGAATGTGAAAACGATCTTTTAGTTTCTACTGTACCAACTTGATGAATATGAATCGTATCAGCTATATGTTGTCCAAGAATATCGCCTTCTTCATTTATAATAATAAAACGAGTGCGTGTCCCGCCTCCATCCAATCCCAAATAATATTTCAAAATTTCCTCCTAAGCATGCTTTATTCTAGGCATTGGACGTGATTCTTTATCCAATTCCGCAGAACAATATTTTAGTAATAGTTTTATTTTTAGTTGCTGATGATCTACACTATCCCATAAATTATTAAATTCATTAGGATCTTCTTGTAAATCAAATAATTCTCCATATTCGTGTCCATAGTATACGGTGATTTTATAACGTTTGTCAACATAAGTACGAAGATTCATAGTAGGGTGTTCATGCGTATTCTCACAAATAATATCCTCTCGAATTTTATCTTTTATTCCTAGCCATACATCTTTTTGATCTACACCTGTCATCGCTCTTGGAATAGGTAAATCCGCAAATGATAAAAATGTAGGAGTATAATCTACAAGAGATTGCAGAGCCTCTGAAACTTTATTTTGAGGAATATGATTAGGGTATCTCACTATCATAGGAACTTTTATCACATCTTCATAATGGAAAGGACCTTTACGGATTAAACCATGTTGTCCAAAAAAGTGTCCATGATCTGATGTGAAAACAACAAGCGTATTGTCTTTTAATCCTACTTCTTCCAATTTGTCTAAAATTTTACCAATATATTTATCCATAAAACTTACCATACCATAATATATAGCAATATCTTTTTTAAGATCTTCATCTGTTTGTAAATGAGAATGAAATCCATGTACACCATATTCTACAACATAAGATGAGTAATCTGGAAAATCTTCTTGTGTCATTTTGAAGTGTGGAGGATTTTTTTCATGTTCCTCCTCTACTCTTTTAGGAATTTTGATTTTTTCAGGATCATACATTGTATCCCAAGGTTTTGAAACAAAATACTCAGGATGTGGATCAAAAAAACTAGACCATAAAAAGAAAGGTTCTTTATTTTTAGCATATTTTTCTAACAAAACATTACTTCGTTCTGCAATCCATGTATTATAATGAAATTCTTCAGGAAGCTCCCAAGTACCCCAAGTCCTTTTACCATCGACAAATCCTCTAGGTTTTGAATTTGCCATTCCTTCCATACGAGGAAAGTCTTCAGTAGTCATATTACCTGTAGGGGCTAAAAAATAATCTTTCCAATTAGCACAGCCTTTTTCTTCCATCCATATTGCATAATGTTGTCCCACTAGATGTTCATTGGTATGATTTCTCGCCAATTCTACGTGTTCAAATCCATAAAATTTATCTTTATAGTTTTTCCAAAATTCTAAATCTTGAAGAATAGGACAACATTCTAAAGAAGGATATTCTTCAGTAGAGGCAAGAGGTTGTAGATGAGCCTTACCAATAAGAGCAGTTTTATACCCTCCCTTAATAAGTTCATCTCCCAAAGTATCTACTTTTTCATCAAGTTTTGTGCCCAGACTATAAGCTCCATGTTGAGATGGATACAGCCCTGTGATAATAGAGGCTCTTGAAGGGGTACAAGTAGGATTCGGACAATAACTTCTAGTAAATGTTGTACCTTCTGCTACTAAACTATCTAAAGCAGGGGTTTTAATATCAGGATTAAAAGCTCCTATCGTATCCCAGTGTTGTTGATCACTAGTAATTAATAGTATATTAAGAGGTTGATTAGACATAGAAGACTCCTTTTAAGATTATAATTGTTGATCTGTAGGAAATTTGAATTTAGAATCATATCGTCCAAAAGTAGTATCATTTTCTGATCCCCATGATCCTGCCAATTCAGTTTGCCCACCACCATAAATAGGAAGCTGAGCACCATCAATTTCTGGATTTACATATTTCACAAACCATTCTGTTAATTTTTGTCGTAATTGTAATTTTATTTGTTCTAAAGCCTTATCATTAATAAGATTACTTTTTTCATCAATATCTTCTGACAAATGATACAACTCATGTGGCCCATCTGGGTAACGATGAATATATTTCCATTCTTTTGTTCTTATCATCCGAACAGGTCCATATTCGTCATATACAACAATGTGATTATCATTTTCTTGTTGAGTATTCAAAATAGAGTTAAAACTACTCCCTGGAAGTACAAGTTTATTTTCAATAGTATCACCCAAGCCAACATATTCTAAAATTGTATGCCTAATATCATAGTGACTGTATAGATTATCATAGACATATGATTTTATCGTATTTAAATGATTCATAAAGAAAGGAACTTTTATGGAAGTATCATACATATTTTGAGGAGAAGTACCATTTCCTTTTCCGTAAATACCGTGATGTCCCATATTCATTCCATTATCACTTGTAAAAATAATCAATGTATTTTCTAATTCACCTTGTTTTTCTAACACATCAAGAACTCGTTGAATATTACGATCTACTGAAACTAAAGACGCAAAATAGCTTGTAAGTATTTTTTGTCTTTCTATAAGATTTAAACCATCAAAGACAACATCGATAAGCCAAGGGTGAGTAGATTCTATAGGACAAGACTCAAAAGAACAATCTTTGAATAAATCCCTTAATTCTTGAGGGTGTTGATTTTCACCCCAAGGGGCATGAGGTGCAGTAAAATTCATATTGAGATAAAAGGGTTTATCAGTAGCAGTTTTTGTTTCTAAAAATTCCAAAGCGTAGTCTGTAATAGCATCCGTAATATATTTTGGTTCTTGTTTTAATAGTCCGTATTCGTACATAGGAGCATTATAATAAGAACCACCACCATATTTATGGGCATACCAATAGTCAAAACACTCAGGAGTTTGAGATGCCTCTCCTAGGTGCCATTTTCCACTCAAACATGTTGTATACCCATTTTTGGACAACACGTCGATAAAGGTAGATTGATTTTTTATAAAATCAGGTTCTATCTTACCAAGTTGTTCAATTTTTTCCGCATCTATCCAATCATGTACCCCATGTTGTGAAGGAATCCTTCCTGTAAAAATAGAAGCTCTCGCAGGCGAACAAACAGGAGAAACACAAAAAAAGTTTTCAAATCGAGCCCCATCATTAGCTAAGCGATCTAAAGTAGGCGTGATAGAATCTTTATTTCCATAACTTCCTAAAGACCAATATCCCTGATCATCCGTTATAATAAATAGTATATTTGTTTTTTTCATAGTAATTATAATACTCCTAATGAAAATTCTATTGAGTATTTCTATTCATTCTTTCAAGTAGGAATTTTATAAGATAATTCTATTATCTATTCTTATCAAGTTCAGTAAACATAGTTTTTAAATCGCTATAACCTTTTATTGCAACTGTAATAACAGTAACAACAAACCATGAAAGCATTGTAATTGTTAATAATAACCAAAATATAGCCATAATTTACTCCTTAAACATTTTGAAGATTAGGTTTAGTATAAGATCCTATAACCATACCAACTAATGCTAAAGCAAAAGACACATTCCCAACGATAATTGGACCTATCATTTCTGTATAAGGAACAAGAGGTGGAATTAATTCAGCAATAAGATAAATAACAGGACCTGCAGCTCCTAAAATAATACTCAAATAAGCACCAAAGGTAGAAGCTTTTTCCCAGTAACATCCAGTTATAAAAATAACCAAAGCACTAGAAGCTGAAATACGACCTACAAATATTAGATAAACCCAAAGATCAGCTTTTAGAGGGTACCACAATCCATAAAATAAAACAAAGATACCTATTGCTAAAACAAGTAAACGGTTTGCAGCAACAGCTTTTTTGTCACTCCATTTATCTTTGTGAAAGACAATTAATATATCATTCCATAATAAGCTAGACCATGCTAATAAATAAGAAGACATTGTTGACATATCTGCGGCAAGCATTGAAGCCACAAGTAATCCAATAACTCCTACAGGAAGTAATGTTGCTAACAAGATAGGCATTGCTAAGATAGGTTTATCAACAACTCCAGGAGCTAGTAATACCAACGCTCCTATACCCCATAAAGCTGGAATCAAGGATCTAACAATATGAAATAATCCCATTTTTTCGTACAATTTTTTAGCAACAGCAGTGTTTTTAGATGCTAGTGAGCGAGATATTACTGGTTGGAATGTTAAAGCTGTTGAGAATACTGACATTCCTGTGAATAGCACCCATTGATAACCTAACTCATCATTTACAAAAGGATTAAAAGCTCCTGCTCCATATGTTTCGGTAAGAACCTCTATCATATTTCCCCAACCAGCTCCATAGATAATAAATCCTGTTGCTACTAACATACCAATACTCATAAAAATAAATTGAATATAATCTGTTACTAAAACAGAAAGTAAACCACCCAACATTGTATAAATTAAAACAATAATAAGAAGTATTGTCATTGTTATTTCTAATAATCCTGGAGCAAGTCCCACTACTATTACAAGAAAATCTCCACCAGATCTAAGAAATAAACCCATATTTAACAATCCTGCTATAACCATAGCAATAGAAGAAGCATATCTAACCCCTCTACTGAATTTTTTTTCAAAAAATTCTGGTAAAGTTAGTGCTCCACTTTCTCGTAAAGGTTGAATACAAAATCCTGTTCTACCTATAATAACCATAGAAAAACATAATAAAATACCTACTGTTACCCCTGAAAATCCATAACGATATCCTAGTTGTGCTTGTGCCATACAGGTAATAATACCAAATTCTGTTGCTGCTAAAGATGCCAATCCAGAATGTAAATCTACAGATTGATTAGCTAAAATAAAATCTTTGGCATTTCTAACATATTTTCTAATATGAATACCTACACACAAACTAATTATAATATATATTAGTACAATAATACCATCAATGCCTATTATAAAATTGGTCATTTTTTATGCCCCTATTACAAATCTTAAATAATCTCCATTTACATATTATAAAATATTCTTATAATATGTAAATAATTAAAATGAATATTATAAAAATACAAATAAACATATCAACTATAAATATTTAAAGTTATAAAACATGCCCATGCTTAACTAGAAGTAAAGTACCCCTTATGCTCACACAGGCATATTATTTTTATATAAGTTTATTCTACCAATATGATTCCCATTCGTTATCTGTATATAATCTTGTAAGTGCTTCCATATAAAAATAGTCTCCCCAAGAAGTACATTCATCAACTCCACTTTGGAAATTCCAATTGTAAATACCATGGAGTAATAAACCATTAGATTCAGGACAGTTTTTAGTAGTAGAATAGTTAGTAATTAGCTCTTGCATAACAGCAGAGACGTATCCCTGATATGCTTTTTTATCTAGATCTGTATCTTCCAGAAATTTATCTAATTCAAGTAAACCACAAACAGCTATTACAGCTGCAGAAGAATCTCGTACATGCCCATCTTCTTTTGTGAAAATCAAATCCCAATAGGGTACATGATCTTCAGGACAACGATTGATAAAATAATTAGCTAATGCTCTAGAAGCTTCTAAAGCTCTGAAATCTCTAGTGTATCTATAGCTTAATGCTAAACCATAAATCCCCCAAGCCTGTCCCCTAGCCCATGCACTTTCGTCATTAAATCCCTGTCTTGCAGCTCCATGTGAAGGAGCACCAGTTTCATGATCAAAGAAAAAAGTGTGAAATGCTGAAGCATCACTACGTATAACCGTATTACATGAAGTAATATAGTGTATGATAGCTTTATCGTGGTATTCTTTATTACCTGTAATTTGAGAAGCCCAATATAATAAAGGAAGATTCATCAAACAATCAATAATTAAACGATAATTATCTTTTGCTCCCAATTCTCCCCACGCTTGTAAGAATTGCCCTTTTTCTTGAAAACGAGCCAATAAATTATCCGCTGCCAATAAAGCAGTTTCTTTTGCTTGTTCATTATTTTCTAATTGATAAGAAGCTATACAAGTAGGACAATATATAAAACCCATATCGTGATGTTCAACTTCTATTTTTTCAACAATTCGTTTTCTAAAATCTAAAGTATGTTTATGTGCAACTTCTTTAAATATAGGGTCCTGAGAATATTCATAAGCTAGCCATAACTCACCAGTCCAAAATCCTGTTGTCCATTCAATATTTTCAATAGCGTCAAAAACTTGATTCTGACTAGCAGGAGAAGGGAACTTATCAATAAATGTTGGAAGCGTTTTTTTTAATTTGAGTACAGCATTATGTAAAGCATCTTTAATCAGATATTTTGGTAAGTATGGAATACTTTCATAGTATATTTTTTTCTCAATTGATTCTATTCTAATATCTTTAATCATATAAAAACCCTTTTATTTTACTGTCTTTCTTGCACTTAATAGTAATGCAACTCCAGGTATAAGCATAAGACCACTACAAAGAACAAAGATCATTTTATCTCCAAATTGTTCTGGAGTAAATATTAATAGTGATATAGCACAAGCTGCTGCAACTACCATCATTCCTAATGATCTACGCTGATATTGATCAACATCATCTTGATCTGCATCTTCTGAAACTACAGGAGTTTCTAAGTCTTTAAAAAAGTCATTAACTATTTCTTTTCGTTCTGATGATAAACTAGATTCTTTATAAAATAATGTACTCATTAAAAAGAAAGCTATTGTAAAAATTAGATGCATAGAAGTAGCAAGCACTACTCTTAAATCAGCAGCATCACGAGCAGTTAGCTCTAAGTTCATTACTATAGGTAACCATGTAGTAAGAGGTCCTGAAATATAAGAAACAAAAGCTCCTACAAGTAGAGTTCCCCATCCAGACCAGTCTGGAGTTTTTTTAATCCAAACTCCAAAGAAAAGAGGAATAACAATTGGTAGGGTAACAAGAGACTGTATTCTCATAACAATTTGAAACAAAGATAATTCACGTAAACTATTCATATATAAAGCAGCTAAAACAATTAAAATTCCTAAAACTAATGTTAATATTTTACTAACAAAAAGAAGTTCTGACTCACTTGCTCTTCCCTTTTTAATAACAGGTAGATAAAAACTACGAATCAATACTCCTGTATTACTATTGAGTCCTGTATCCATAGAAGACATTGTTGCTGCAAAAACTGCAGAAACAAACAATCCTATCATACCTGCAGGAAGAAAAGTTTTAACAACAGCTAGATAAGAGATGTCTGCAACTTGTTTAATTTGAGGAAAAGATGTTTGCAATGTAACTATAGGAAGTTTATCCGCTGCAAACCATGCTGGGAAAAACCAAATACATGCTCCAAGTATATAACCACAAATAGGTATAAGAGCTCCTTTACGAGCGTTTTCACAATCTTTAGCTACTAAATATCTATAAGATCCCTGTATACTATTATTAGGAAGTACTTGTTTCATGAAAGTAATCACAATCCATGCAAAGAATATTTCTTTATAATTAATTCCATCACCAAAGAAGAAGTTTTCTGCTGGAAAATTACTAATAATTTCCATAGGTCCACCACCTTTAATCATAACTACAACAAAAACAGTAACTGTTACACAAAAAACTACTAACATTTGAACAAAATCAGAAGCAATAACAGCCCATGACCCTCCAAATAAAGACATCAAAACAACAACAACACCTGCGGCAATAAGAGCCGTAGGAACAGGAATACTTGTTGATGCTGAGACAATAAGCCCTAGTCCAGCTAACCATACAGCAGCCCCCAACAATCGAGAAGGAACTTGTGTCCACGTAAATACTTGCTCATTAATAGGTCCAAATCTACGACGAACTGCTTCCATAATAGTAATAACTCGCATACGTCTCATTCTTGCTGCAAAAAAACGATATCCTAAATAAAATGATACAGCATCTGCAAAAAACAGTACTGCAATTTGAAATCCATTATTATAGGCTGCTCCTATAGCTCCTGTAAATGTCCATGCTGAAAATTGATTCATAAATGCTGTAGCACCTACCATCCACCACAGCATTTGACCACTTCCACAAAAATAATCCTTTGTATCTTTAATTTTACTCTTAAATACAAATCCAAGTGCAAACATAAATAATAAATATACACATACAACAATGATATCTATTTGTCCCATTTTTCTCTCCTATAAAACTAAAATATTATTTCATTTTTATATTATAGGAGTTTTTTTTAATATGTAAATCATTAAAATGAATTTTATATAAATCAATATAAATCAATATAAATCAATAATTTAAAGTTTGTAAAATTATTTATAGAATTATATTCTATATAAATTATATTTATATAATTATGGTAACAATTTTTATTACTTCTGTAAATATCCAGATTGTATGAGTTTTGCCATTTCTACTAA